>NZ_CDROCK010000003.1:0-238960 GCF_977020205.1 Pseudomonas sp. AIG
GGGCTCGACACGTAAGGAATACGGATCGAAGCGGAACGGTTGCGAGCCGAGTAGGCCAGCATGACTGGCGCTTCGAAGCCTGGTACCAGACGCTTGTACGAGTTGGTCGCCGGGTTGGTGAAGCCGTTCAGGGCCTTACCGTGCTTGATGATGCCGCCGATGAAGTACAGAGCGGTATCGGACAGGCCGGCATAGCCTTCACCGGCGAAGGTGTTTTTGCCGTCTTTCCAGATCGACATGTGGACGTGCATGCCCGAACCGTTGTCGCCGTACAGTGGCTTCGGCATGAAGGTCGCGGTGCGGCCGTAAGCGTCAGCAACGTTGTGCACAACGTACTTCAGGGTTTGGGTTTCGTCGGCTTTCTTCACCAGGGTGTTGAACTTGACGCCGATTTCGTTCTGACCGGCAGTCGCCACTTCGTGGTGGTGAACTTCGACGGTCAGGCCCATTTCTTCCAGTGCGTTGCACATGGAGGTACGGATTTCGTGGTCGTGGTCGAACGGTGGCACCGGGAAGTAGCCGCCTTTGACGCCTGGACGGTGACCCTTGTTGCCGCCTTCGATGTCCTGGTCGGACATCCACGAACCTTGCTCGGAGTAGATCTTGAACATCGAGCCGGAGATGTCCGACTTGAATTTCACCGAGTCAAAGATGAAGAATTCTGGCTCTGGACCGGCGAACACGGTGTCACCGATACCGGTGGCTTTCAGGTGTTCTTCGGCGCGCTTGGCGATCGCACGTGGATCGCGGTCGTAGCCTTGCATGCTCGAAGGTTCGATGATGTCGCACACCAGAATCAGGGTGGCGTCTTCGGTGAACGGGTCGAGAACAGCAGTTTCGTCAACCGGCATCAGGATCATGTCGGAGGCTTCGATGCCTTTCCAGCCAGCGATGGAGGAACCGTCGAACATCTTGCCGACTTCGAAGAAGTCTTCATCCAGCGCATCGCGAGCCGGCATGGTCACGTGGTGCTGAGTGCCTTTGGTGTCCGTGAAGCGCAGATCAATCCACTTGACGTCATGATCTTTGATGAGTTGAACCGTCTTCGACATATGTCCTCCGGGTGGCTTCGGGCTTGGTAGTGGATGCCCTTAGAATTTGGGTGATGCCGGCGCGAATACTCGGCCAAGGCAACCTGCCTCACAAGGGAGCAAATTGCATGCCAGTGCCCCAGCATGGGTTTTTTGCCCCAATTTCACGCTTATTAAGGTGCAAAGCGCCTGAATGCGGAAAATCTCGCCCTCTAATGTAGCGTCTTGAATCAAAAATGACCCGTTTTGGTGCGCGCAAAACCTTCTGCACATTAACTGGTTAAACCTTGAGCAATTTCCGCTATAATCCGCGCCCCCCTTTTTCGGCTGGCCGTTCGCGCGCTGTTTTCATGAAACTAATCGTAAAAGTCTTCCCCGAGATCACCATCAAAAGCCGACCTGTCCGGACGAAATTTATCCGCCAGTTGGCCAAGAACATCCGCACCGTGCTCCGCGATCTGGACCCGGCCGTGGTGGTGAACGGTGTGTGGGACAATCTCGAGCTGGAAACCCGCGTTACCGACGCCAAAGCCTTGAAAGAGATGGGTGAGCGCCTGACCTGCATGCCGGGCATTGCGCATTTTCTGCAGATCGACGAATACCCGTTGGGCGACTTCGACGACATCACCGAGAAGTGCAAAGAGCACTACGGCGATGCGCTGGCCGGGAAGATCTTTTCGGTGCGTTGCAAGCGTGCCGGCAAGCACACCTTCAGCTCGATGGACGTCGAAAAATACGTCGGCAGCAAACTGCGCCGTGAGTGCGGTGCTGCCGGGATCGACCTGAAAGCGCCGGAAATCGAAGTTCGTATCGAAGTTCGCGACAAACGGTTGTTCGTCATCCACAGCCAGCACAACGGCATCGGCGGCTACCCGCTCGGCGCCCTGGAGCAGACGCTGGTATTGATGTCCGGCGGCTTTGACTCGACCGTTGCGGCCTATCAGATCATTCGTCGCGGCCTGATGACGCACTTCTGCTTCTTCAATCTGGGCGGTCGTGCCCACGAATTGGGCGTGATGGAAGTCGCGCATTTCATCTGGAAGAAGTACGGCAGCTCGCAACGCGTGCTATTTGTCAGTGTTCCGTTCGAAGAAGTGTTGGGCGAAATTCTCGGCAAAGTCGATAACAGTCATATGGGCGTCGTATTGAAGCGTATGATGTTGCGCGCGGCCTCCAACATCGCCGATCGCCTGCAGATCGAAGCGCTGGTCACTGGCGAGGCGATCTCCCAGGTGTCGAGCCAGACGCTGCCGAACCTGTCGGTGATCGACTGCGTGACCGACAAGCTGGTCCTGCGTCCGCTGATCGTGGCGCACAAGCAGGACATCATCGACACGGCCAACGAGATTGGCACCGCCGATTTCGCCCGGCACATGCCGGAATACTGCGGGGTCATTTCGGTCAATCCGAAGACCGCCGCCAAACGCGGTCGCGTTGAGCACGAAGAGAAAGAATTCGACATGGCAGTCCTCGAGCGTGCGCTCGAAAACGCCAAACTGGTGCCGATCGATCGGGTGATCGACGAATTGGGCCAGGACGTACAGATTGAAGAAGTCAGCGAAGCACTGGCCGGCCAGATCGTGATCGACATCCGTCACCCGGATGCCGCCGAGGATGAGCCGCTGGAACTCGCTGGCGTAGAAGTACAGACGATGCCGTTCTACGCAGTGAACGCTCGTTTCAAGGAGCTGGATCCGACTCGCCAGTACCTGCTGTATTGCGACAAAGGCGTGATGAGTCGCCTGCATGCTCACCATTTGCTCAGTGAGGGGCATGCCAATGTGCGCGTTTATCGACCGAGCTAAGTGCCCGGGGCTGTTTGCCTGTGGCCTGCGTCACCGGCCCCCCGACACCGCCGTCAAGCTGTAACGGCCATGCCGGACACTACTGCTAATCGCTGCCAAGACTTGTCAGCAAACCGAATCCTCTGATCGAGATACACAAGTGATCGAAAATCTACGCAACATCGCCATCATTGCCCACGTTGACCATGGTAAAACCACCCTGGTAGACAAACTCCTGCGTCAATCCGGCACTCTGGAGCGCAACGAGCTCAACGACGAGCGCGTGATGGACTCCAACGACCAGGAAAAAGAGCGCGGTATTACCATTCTGGCGAAAAACACCGCCATCAACTGGAACGGCTACCACATCAACATCGTGGACACCCCGGGCCACGCCGACTTCGGCGGCGAAGTTGAACGCGTAATGTCGATGGTTGACTCCGTTCTGCTGCTGGTTGACGCTCAAGACGGCCCTATGCCGCAAACCCGTTTCGTGACCAAGAAGGCTTTCGAAGCCGGCCTGCGTCCAATCGTGGTGATCAACAAGGTTGACCGTCCAGGCGCGCGTCCGGACTGGGTTCTGGACCAGATCTTCGACCTGTTCGACAACCTCGGTGCTACCGAAGAGCAACTGGACTTCCAGGTTGTTTACGCCTCGGCCCTGAACGGCATTGCCGGTCTGGATCACACCGCCATGGCTGAAGACATGACCCCGCTGTACCAAGCGGTAGTCGACCACGTTCCGCCTCCGGCTGTTGACCGTGATGGCGCGTTCCAGATGCAGATCTCCGCTCTGGACTACAACAGCTTCCTGGGTGTTATCGGCGTTGGCCGTATCGCTCGTGGCCGCGTCAAGCCGAACACCCCGGTTGTGGCGATCGGTGCTGACGGCAAGCGCCGTAACGGCCGTATCCTGAAACTGATGGGTCACCACGGTCTGCACCGCATCGACGTTGAAGAAGCTGCAGCAGGCGATATCGTTTGCATCAGCGGTATGGACTCGCTGTTCATCTCCGACACCCTGTGCCACCCGGACACCGTCGAGGCGATGAAGCCTCTGACCGTTGACGAGCCAACCGTTTCGATGACCTTCCAGGTAAACGACTCGCCATTCTGCGGTAAAGAAGGCAAGTTCGTGACGTCCCGTAACATCAAGGACCGTCTGGACAAAGAGCTGCTGTACAACGTTGCTCTGCGCGTTGAAGAAGGCGACACCGCTGACAAGTTCAAGGTTTCCGGCCGTGGTGAGTTGCACCTCTCGGTACTGATCGAAACCATGCGTCGCGAAGGCTTCGAGCTGGCCCTGGGCCGTCCTGAAGTGATCATTCGTGAAGTGAACGGCGTTAAACAAGAACCGTTCGAAAACGTGACCATCGACATCCCTGAAGAAGCTCAGGGCAAGGTCATGGAAGAGATGGGTCTGCGTAAAGGCGACCTGAGCAACATGGTGCCGGATGGCAAGGGCCGTGTTCGCCTGGAATACAACATCCCTGCTCGCGGTCTGATCGGTTTCCGTAACCAGTTCCTGACCCTGACCAACGGTGCTGGCATCCTGACCTCGATCTTCGATCGCTACGACACCGTCAAGTCGGGCCACATGTCCGGCCGTCAGAACGGCGTTCTGGTTTCGGTTGAAACCGGCAAGGCACTGACCTACTCGCTGGAAACCCTGCAGGCTCGTGGCAAGCTGTTCGTAGAACACGGCCAGGAGATCTACAACGGTCAAATCGTTGGTCAGAACAGCCGCGACAACGACCTGGGTGTAAACCCAACCAAAGGCAAGAAGCTCGACAACATGCGTGCTTCGGGTAAAGACGAAACCATCGCTCTGGTTCCACCAGTGAAGTTCACTCTGGAACAGGCTCTGGAATACATCCAGGAAGACGAGCTGTGCGAAGTCACTCCTAAGTCCATCCGTCTTCGCAAGAAGATCCTGGACGAAAGCGAGCGTACCCGCGCTGCCAAGAAAGCCAAGGCGTAATTTAGCCCGAGCTTGAAAAAACGCCCCCGGTCGCGAGACCGGGGGCGTTTTTGTTTGTCTGGGGGAAATGCAGGTTGGGTCTTGAAGATCAAGAGCCCCTCACCCTAGCCCTCCCGAAACGTCGGACCGCCCGTAGGGAGAGGGGACTGAATGGGGGATGTTCATGAGATGCATCGACTTGAAAGAATTCTGCTGAATCCATAATCGATTTGGTGGGGCTGTACCGAATCTATAATCGACTATATTTTTCAGGTCGATGTCAGGCGCAAGACACCTCGGTCGGCTCCCTCTCCCTCCGGGAGAGGGCTGGGCGGGCGGCGTTCCGATGAGGGTAAGCGTTTAAAATTTCTCAATCGCGCGGAAATTCTGCTCGCGCACCACTTCCTTCGGCTTATACGCGCAATACCCCGGACGCGGCCCGATCTTCGGGTGATTGCGGCAGGTATCCGGGCGCTTGTCATAAATGGTGCACAAGCGGCTCTTACGATCCAGGTAGTAGCAATCGTTGTTGCTCATGCGCTGCAGGGTGAAGATGCCGGACTTCTGATTGAAGCGTTCAACCAGGCCTTCCTTTTGCAGACGCTTGGCGATGTTCTTTGGCGGATCGCCCAGTTCGAACTCGTCGACCACGCCGATACGCACCAGATCCTTGATCTTCACCTCAACCGGCAGCGTGCAGCAGCTGGACACGCAGGAACCGCACATCGGGGCTGAGTATTTTGCCCACGTATCGAGACGATCGATCTCGGCGGCGGCAATCAGGTTGGGCTTCATCATCGGGAGTTACCAGGTGTGTATGCATCAGGGCGCGCGATCATACCGGGACTGGTGGATTTTTGAACAACCTTTCGCCAGAATTTTTCTGCGTGCAGGCACATTGCCGGACAATTCGGCACGGCCCCTGCATTCATTAGCTCACTCGCCAAGGTAATGCCGGGCTATCTCGCAGTCCCGGGAAAAACTGCCGAACCAGAGCCGCTACCGCCGGTCAGACCGTCTAGGCTCAGACAATTCCCCGCTCGCTCGAGGTCCTATTGATGACTCAAGAACCACTAGTTCGCGAAGCAGAGGTGGCCGCATTCCGCGACGCCGTCCTGACCAAACTCACCTACGCGGTGGGCAAAGACCCCGACCACGCATTCGACCATGACTGGTTCGAAGCCATCGCTTTGGCGGCGCGTGATCACATGGTCGAGCACTGGATGGACCACACCCGGCAGATCTATCGCAAAGGCCAGAAGCGGGTGTATTACCTCTCGCTGGAATTTCTCATCGGCCGTTTGCTCTACGACAGCCTGAGCAACCTTGGCCTGCTCGACGTCGCCCGTGAAGCGCTGACTGAACTCGGTGTCGATCTGGAGCGCATCCGCTTGCTGGAGCCCGACGCGGCGCTCGGCAACGGCGGCCTCGGTCGTCTGGCAGCGTGCTTTATGGAAAGCATGTCGACCCTCGGCATCGCCGGCCACGGTTACGGCATTCGTTATGAGCATGGCTTGTTCCGCCAGGCCATCGTCGATGGCTGGCAGCAAGAACAGACCGAACACTGGCTGGATTTCGGCAACCCGTGGGAGTTCGAGCGGCCAGAGGTCGTCTACTCCATCGGCTTCGGCGGCAGTGTCGAAACCGTCACTGATGTCAGCGGCAAATCCAAACAAGTCTGGTCGCCGGCAGAGACCGTCCGCGCGATTGCCTACGACACGCCCGTGGTCGGCTGGCGCGGGGCGAGCGTCAACACCTTGCGCCTGTGGCGTGCCCGCGCCATGGAAGATTTGCATCTGGAACGCTTTAACGCCGGTGACCACTTGGGCGCCGTCGCCGAAGTCGCCCGCGCGGAAAGTATCTCCCGCGTGCTTTACCCGGCGGACAGCACCGAAGCGGGGCAGGAGCTACGCCTGCGCCAGGAATACTTCTTCGTTGCCGCCTCACTGCAGGATCTGCTGCGCCGCCATCGCAACATGCACAGCTCAGTGCTGACCCTGGGCGATCACGCGGCGATCCAGCTCAACGACACGCACCCTTCAATTGCCGTCGCCGAACTGATGCGCCAACTGGTCGACGTCTACGACGTCGCGTGGGATGCGGCATGGCAAGTCACTGTCGACACCCTGTCGTACACCAACCACACGCTGCTGCCGGAGGCGCTGGAAACCTGGCCGGTCGGCTTGATGGAACGCATGCTGCCGCGCCACATGCAGATCATTTACCTGATCAACGCCCAGCACATCGATTCGCTGCGGGCCAAGGGCATTCACGATTTCGACGTGCTGCGTGCGGTGTCGCTGATCGAAGAAGACAACGGTCGCCGGGTGCGCATGGGCAACCTCGCTTTCCTCGGTTCGCACAGCGTCAATGGCGTGTCCGGGCTGCACACGCAGTTGATGCGCAAAACCGTGTTCGCCGAACTGCACAAGTTGTATCCGGAGCGAATCAACAACAAAACCAACGGCATTACCTTCCGCCGCTGGCTGTATCAGGCCAACTCTGAACTGACTTCGATGCTGGTCGATGCGCTTGGCCCGGACTTGCTCGATAACCCCGAAGAGCGACTGCTCGATCTCGAGCCTTTCGCCGAGAAAACCGCGTTCCGCAAAGCCTTCGCCGAGCAACGCCTGCACAGCAAAAAAGCTTTGGCCTATCTGATTCACGAACGGCTGGGCATCGCGGTCAATCCGGCGGCGATGTTCGATGTGCAGGTCAAGCGGATCCACGAATACAAACGTCAGTTGCTCAACCTGTTGCACACCGTGGCGCTGTATCAGGCGATTCGCGCCGAGCCGGAAGTCGACTGGGTGCCGAGGGTGAAAATCTTCGCCGGTAAAGCCGCGGCGAGTTATCACCAGGCCAAACTGATCATCAAGCTGACCAACGACATCGCGCGGGTGGTGAATAACGACCCGACCGTGCGTGGCCTGCTGAAAGTGGTGTTCCTGCCAAACTACAACGTCAGCCTGGCGGAAAGCATCATTCCGGCGGCGGACTTGTCCGAGCAGATTTCCACTGCCGGGTTCGAGGCGTCGGGCACCAGTAACATGAAGTTCGGTCTCAACGGCGCGCTGACCATCGGCACGCTGGACGGCGCCAACGTCGAGATGTGCGAACGCATCGGTGCCGAACACATGTTCATCTTCGGCCTCAGCGCCCAGCAGGTCGAGGCGCGTAAACAGAACCACGAGTTCAGCGCGTTGCCGGACATTGCCGCGTCGCATCGTTTGAACGATGTGCTGCAAGCGATTCGCGGCGGGGTGTTCTCGCCGGATGACACTTCGCGCTACACCGGGCTGATCGATTCGCTGGTGGATTACGACCGCTTCCTGGTCTGTGCTGACTTCGACTCGTATTGGGAAGCGCAGAAACGCGTTGAAGCGCATTGGCACGATTCCAACAACTGGTGGCGCTCGGCAGTGCTCAATACCGCTCGGATGGGCTGGTTCTCCTCGGACCGGACGATTCGCGAGTACGCCACGGAGATCTGGAAAGCGTTGGAGTAACTTTCCTTTCGGCTCGATATAATCGCGTGCCGGAAAAGATCGCAGCCTTCGGCAGCTCCTACACAGGTGTTCGCATAACCCTGTAGGAGCTGCCGAAGGCTGCGATCTTTTTGGGTCAGGCTGCGCTAATCTTCCCGGATTGGCCTTTGCGCTTAGGGATATCGACCATGCAATGGATGTTCATGTTGATCGGGCTGGTGCTCGGCTGGCTGCTCGACGAATCGTTCAGTGATGCGCTGTTGGGCGCGTTGCTGGGGCTGGTGATCGGGCAGACGATCCGCATCACGCGACTTGGCTCGCAGGCGATGGAGCAGCAACGTCAATTTGAGCAGGCGAAGGTCGCTTTGCAGGGCGTCGAGCAACGTCTGTTTTTACTGGAAGGCGCGCCCATTCATGCCGCGCCACCACCGAGTTCGGCGCCGGTTACCGAGCCTGTCGTCGAATCTATCAAAGCCGCCGAAGAAGCCCCGGCCCCCGAACTGGTCTGGGAACTGCCACCCGAACTCGAACCGATGTCCGCCGTCGCCAGCGAACCCAGCCAACCGCTGCCCGCTGATGTCTGGCGCCTCGACGCCGTTACGTCCGAACCGCAAAAAGCCGCTGAACCCCGTGGCCCGAATCTCATCGAACGCGGCATCAGCGCCGCGCGCAACTGGCTGTTCGGCGGCAACACCGTACTGCGGGTCGGTGTGGTGTTGCTGTTCTTCGGTCTGGCGTTCCTGCTGCGCTACGCCACCGAAGGCATGGTCGTGCCGATCGAGTTGCGTTACGCCGGTGTCGCGGCGGCCGCGTTGGGCTTGCTCGCGTTGGGTTGGTGGCTGCGGCGGCGCAACAGCAATTACGCGTTGATGCTGCAAGGCACCGGGATCGCGGTGCTGTACCTGACGGTGTTTGCGGCGATGCGTCTGCATCCTTTGCTTGATCCTTCCGCTGCGCTCGGCCTGCTGGTGGCGGTCACGATTTTCTCGGCGATTCTCGCCATTACCCAAGACGCCTTGGGGCTTGCCGCAGCGGCCGCGCTGGGCGGTTTCGCCGCGCCGATCCTGACCTCGACCGGCGCTGGCAACCACGTCGCGCTGTTCAGTTATTTCGCGCTGCTCAACGCCGGCATTCTCGCCATCGCCTGGTTCAAGGCCTGGCGTTTGCTCAACCTGATCGGCTTCGTCGGCACCTTCGGCATCGGTTTCGCCTGGGGCCTGCGTTCGTATGCGCCGGAGCTGCTGTGGAGCACCGAGCCGTTTCTGATTCTGTTCTTCCTGATGTACCTCGCCATCGGTCTGCTGTTCGCCCGGCGCAAGTTGCTCGATATGCCAGATGCGCCGGCAGAGGGTGACCGTGATGCGTTACTGCACTGGTCTGCGCGCAAAGGCGATTACGTCGACGGAACGATGCTGTTCGGTCCGCCGATTATTGGCTTCGGTTTGCAGTTTGCGCTGGTGCAGCATCTGGAGTTTGCCGCTGCGTTCAGCGCACTGGCGCTGGGCATGATCTACATGGCGCTGGCCAAGGTGTTGATGGGCGGGCGCGCGGTGCTGCTGGGTGAAACCTGTCTGGCGCTCGGGGTGATTTTTGCCAGTCTGGCCATTCCGTTGGGGCTGGATGCGCGTTGGACGTCGGCAGCGTGGGCGGTGGAAGGTGCGGGGATTTTCTGGCTCGGTTTGCGTCAGCATCGGCCGTTTGCCCGGGCCTTTGCCTTGCTGCTACAACTCGGCTCCGCGCTGGCGTTCCTCAGTCAGTTGCGGCTTGGCGAGAGCAGTCTGCTTGACGGTGCTCCGCTGGGCGCGCTGATGCTGGGCATTGCCCTGCTGTTCAGTTTCGATCAATTGCGCAAGGCCGCGCCGGAACAAGCCGCGCCTTGGGAACGCCAGGGTTTGCCGGTGTTGGCGTCTCTGGGCCTGACCTTCCTCTATCTGCTGGCGCCGCTGTTCTTCTTCGTGCAGGCCACGGCAATCAGTTGGGCGCTGGCCGGGTTGGCGACTCTGTTTGTCGGTCTGCGGATTCAATCGCGTACGTTCCTGTTCAGCGCATTTGCCGTGCAGCTGCTCGGTGGCGCGTTGTTCCTGCTACGTCTGCAAGGTGCCGGAGAAGACTCCGCCGCAGTGTTCAGCGCCGGCTGGAGCGGTTTGCTCAGTGCTTCGCTAATCGGTCTGGCGTTGATCGCCGGCATGCTGTTGGCGGCCCGCGATGAAATGGTGCGCGGTGATGTGCGTCTGCTGCGCGGTTTGTCGGTGGTGCTGTTGGCCGGTCTGGTGTTGATCAATCTGGCGGTGTTGTTCGTGCTGCCGTGGCAAACGGCGAGTGCGGTGTGGGCCGCGAGTGGTTTGCTGATTATCTGGTTGAGCCTGTACCTCAAGCAGCGCGTGAGTTTTGTCTTCGGTTTGTTGTTGCAGGTGATCGGCGGCGCGGCGTTTTTGCTGGCTGGCCCCGAGTTGCTTGGGCCGCTGTCCGGCGAAGGGTTGAAGCCGTTGGCCCACGGCGGATTCTGGACACCGCTGGTACTGGGGCTGGCGGCGATGATCGGCGCGTGGCGCCTGCAACTGGGCAATCACGCCTCGGCATTCGATACATTGAGCTTGCAGCGCTTGTCCGAAGTGTTGCTGGTGTGGGGCGCCGGTTGGTGGGCATTGGCGTGGGTCAGCGAGGTGCTGCGTTTTGCTGCTCCGAATCTGCAAGGCACGTTGCTGCTGTTGGTCGCGGCACTCAGTGCTGCGTTGTGGACGCTGTTGTCGCTGCGCCTGAAATGGCCGGCGCTGGGTTTGCTGTGCACCTTGTTGATACCGGCTGCCGGACTGGTGCTGCTCGGGGCGTGGCATGCGCGTTATCACCCGGCAGCCGATTTCGGTTGGCTGGCGTGGATGGCGGTATTCGCCGTGCATTTTTTCAGTCTGCGACGCTTGGCGCCGACCTTGCCGGCGCGCGCCTTGAGTGCGGCACATGTACTCGGCTGCTGGCTGCTGATCGGCGTGCTGGCGCTGGAATTACGTTACGGCTTGCTGTTGTTATCCGAGCAATACAATGCCTGGCGTTGGCTGGGTTGGGCGATTCTGCCGAGCGTTTATCTACTACTGGCGGCGGCACCGCGCACCTGGCCGTGGCCAGTGGCGGCGTTTGCGCGCGAGTATCGCTTGTACGCCGCCGCGCCGCTGGCGATGTTGATGCTGGCGTGGTTCTGGCTGGCCAATGGCGTCAGCGATGGTAATGCCGAGCCACTTCCTTACGTGCCGCTGCTCAATCCATTAGAGCTGGGTTTGTTGTTCGCATTGTTCGGCGTCTATGTGTGGTCGCGCAGTGCGATTTCGCAGTTGTCGATCCGTCAGGACTACGCCGATTACGGCACGCAATTGATTGCCGGTGTTTCGCTGTTTGCCTTCTGCACAGCGATGGTCACCCGCGCCGCGCACCATTGGGCCGGGATCCCGTTCGAGCTGGATACGCTGCTCGCCTCGATGCTGGTGCAGGCCGGATTGTCCATCGTCTGGACGCTGATGGCGCTGGGGTTGATGATCGGCGGGCATCTGCGCCATCGTCGCGAAGTGTGGCTGATCGGCGCGGCGCTGATTGCGCTGGTGGTGGCCAAACTGATTTTTGTCGAATTGAGCAACCGCGGCGGCCTCGCCCGGATCGTTTCGTTTATCGGCGTCGGCGTGTTGCTGCTGGTGGTCGGCTACTTCGCGCCGCTGCCGCCCAAACGCGTCGACGCTGACCCGGTGGTGGACAAACCGGCCCCGGACACCGAAGGAGTTTCATCTTGAGTCGCATGCAGAATCTGGCTTGGCTGGCGTTGGGCGTGGTGATAACTGCCGGCGCCCAGGAAAAACCGGCGGACTTCGCCACGCAGGTGCCACTGTCGGTGAGCGGCAACGGTCCGTGGTATCGCCTCGAGTTGCCGTTGAACGTGCAATTGCAGGCGCGCCAGACCGATCTCAGTGACTTGCGCGTGTTCAACGCCGCCGGCGAAGCGCAGGCCTACGCTTTGGCGCGCGAGTCGGCGCAGACCCGCGACGATGGCCAGTTGCATGAGGTGAAATGGTTCCCGCTGTACAACGCCGCTGACGCCAGCGAACGCGCGCCGAACGTGCGGGTGCAATCGACCACTAACGGCACATTGGTCGAGGTGCAGCCGTCCAGTCAGTTGGAGGCGGGTGAAGAAGTGCTGCGCGGCTGGCTGCTCGATGCCAGCGCGATCAAAGCGCCGTTGCAGCAACTGATCCTCGACTGGACCAGCGAGCGCGACGGCTTCCAGCGTTTCAGTATCGAGGCCAGCGATGACTTGCAGCACTGGCAGCCGTGGGGCGAAGGTCAGGTCGCCCGACTGACTTTTTCCGATGAGCGCATCGAGCAGCATGAGGTGACGCTGCCGGGGCTATCGGCGCGTTATGTGCGGTTGCTGTGGGAGTCGCCGAATTCGGCGCCGATCCTGACAGCAGTGCAATTGAAAAGCAGTGATCCGCGTAATGTGCCGCTGCCGTTGGTCTGGTCGCAGGGCGTGGCCGGCAGCAGCGCCAAGGCCGGGGAATACACCTGGCAGTTACCGATGGGGCTGAATGTCGAACGGGTGCAGGTCGAAATCAAACAACCGAACAGTCTGGCGCCGGTGACGCTGGCCGGCCGTCGTGAAAGCAGTTTGCCGTGGCAGGAGCTGAGCAGCGGTTTGCTCTATCGCCTGACCCAGAATGGTCAGGATGTAGTGCAGAACGAATTGCAGCTCTACGGGCAGACTGTGCAGCAGTTGAAGCTGACGGTGGATGAGCGTGGCGGTGGTCTGGGCGAGCAGGCGCCGAGTCTGAAATATGCGGTGCGGGCGACGCAGGTGATTTTCCTTGCGCGCGGTGAGGGGCCGTACAGTCTGGCGCTGGGTAATCCAAGTGTGAGGACGGCGAATCTGCCGTTGGCGACGCTGATTCCGGATTTCAAACCCGAGAAGCTGGCGGCGCTGGGGAAGGCGTCGGTGCAGGGTGAAGCGGTGGTTACGCAGACTTCGACGGCTACCACGGCGGCAGTGGCTGAGACCAACTGGAAGAAGATCGGCTTGTGGGCGGTGTTGATGCTGAGTGTGGTTTTCCTTGGGGCGATGGCGTTCAGCTTGTTGCGCAAGCCTCCTGCCAATTCCTGAAAAGGCGGGTGCTGCGCACCCGATCGCGAGCAGGCTCACTCCTACAGGGGATCGCATTCCTCAGTTGGAATACCGTCAACTGTAGGAGTGAGCCTGCTCGCGATAGCGTTTTCCCAAACAACAAAAATCCACAAACTGTCGCGCGCACCCTGCACCACCCGTCCCGAACCGGTCTACGCTAAACCCGCTACCTGAACTCTCCACCCACATTCACGTCTCATGCAGGCAATTACACCCCAACGCACGTTACCGGGCGTCTTCGCTCGCTACGTTTTCAGACTCCCTGTAAACTGCGCGGGTTTTTAGCCCCCCATTCCACCGGAGCCGTCCATGTCCCGCGTTACCCTGAGTCGCTATTTGATTGAGCAGACCCGCAGCAATAACACTCCTGCCGATCTGCGTTTCCTGATCGAAGTGGTCGCGCGTGCTTGCAAAGAAATCAGCCACGCCGTGTCCAAAGGCGCCCTGGGTGGTGTGCTGGGCAGCATGGGCACTGAAAACGTCCAAGGCGAAGTGCAGAAGAAACTCGACGTGATCTCCAACGAGATCCTGCTCGAAGCCAACGAATGGGGCGGTCACCTGGCCGGCATGGCGTCCGAAGAAATGGACAATGCCTACCAGATCCCGGGCAAATACCCGAAAGGCGCGTACCTGCTGGTATTCGACCCACTGGACGGCTCGTCGAACATCGACATCAACGCTCCGGTCGGCACCATCTTCTCGGTACTGCGTTGCCCGAACGAATACCTGAGCCAGAACGAGCCGCTGAACGAAAAAGCGTTCCTGCAGCCAGGCACTCAGCAAGTGGCCGCCGGTTACGCGATCTACGGCCCGCAGACCATGCTGGTACTGACCTTGGGCGACGGCGTGAAAGGTTTCACCCTCGACCGCGAAATGGGCAGCTTCGTGCTGACTCACGAAGACATCACCATTCCTGAATCGACCCAGGAATTCGCCATCAACATGTCCAACCAGCGTCACTGGGAAGCCCCGGTACAACGCTACGTGGGCGAGCTGCTGGCCGGTGAAGAAGGTCCTCTGAAAAAGAACTACAACATGCGTTGGGTCGCGGCGATGGTTGCCGACGTACACCGCATCCTGACCCGTGGCGGTCTGTTCATGTACCCGCGCGACAGCCGTGAGCCTTCCAAGCCAGGCAAACTGCGTCTGATGTACGAAGCCAACCCGATGTCGTTCCTGGTGGAACAGGCGGGCGGCGCGTCCACCGACGGTCACCAGCGCATTCTCGACATTCAGCCGGAAGGCCTGCACCAGCGCGTAGCGGTGTTCCTCGGTTCGAAAGAAGAAGTCGCACGCGCTACGGCCTACCACAAGGAATAAACCATGACCGCGCCCTGGCAGCCGTTGCTCGATTGGTGGTTCGGACACGCCGAATCCCCCGACGAGATATCGGCTGACAAGGGCAAGTTGTGGTTCGGCAAGCGAGACAGCCAAGACCTCGAAGCGCAGACGCGTTTCGGGGTCTTTGTCGATCAGGCCCTGGCTGGCGAATTGACCGCGTGGACGCAACGTCCCGAAGGTTGGTTGGCGGTAGTGCTACTGCTCGATCAACTGCCGCGAATGATCTTTCGCGATACTCCCAAAGCATTCTCTGGTGATCTGCGCGCGCAAAAACTCGTCGCCCAAGGTATTGCGGCGGATTTCGATCGGCAGTTGAAACCGATCCAGCGTGTGTTTATTTATCTGGTGTTTGAGCACTGCGAGAATCTTGCGGTGCAGAACGAGGCGGTTTCCAGGTTTATTGAGTTGGTGGCTGAGCAGCCAGAGTCAGAGCGGGCGGTGTTTGCCGACAATCTGGATTATGCCGAGCGACATCAGAAAGTGATTGCGCGGTTTGGCCGGTTTCCGCATCGCAATGCGGTGTTGGGGCGGGAGTCTACGGCTGAGGAGATGGTGTTTCTCGGTCAGCCTGGGTCACGGTTCTAAATCAAGGGTTGCCTCGTAGAAGCCGTTTCATCAACAGGGCCGGCAGGCTTTTTCGCGTATCGACAATGATATGGATGAAAACCGTTTTTTCTCGCACCTCATAAATAATCCGGTTCATTCCCAAAACAATCTGGCGGTATTGGCAGAGATTGAGCTTCTCGATTTCTTCGGGGATTGATCCTGAATAAGGCAGATCTGCGAGACCAAAGATTGCAGTCTTGAGATCGGCATAAGTGCTTTGCCAAATTTGGCTTGAGAACTGTCTGACGAGGTAGGTGCGAAGTTCTTTGAGATCTGCTTGTGCAGACTGGAGAATAACGACCTTTAAACTCATTGATGATCGGCCTTATCCAGTTCGGCAAACACATCTTCAGCATCACTGAACTTGCCTTCCTCAATCTCCCGATTACCCATCGCCAACAGTTTCAACAAGGCCATCGTGCCTTCTTGCTCTTCAAAGCTTTTCACATCCATGACCACTAGCTTGGCTTCACCGTTTTGCGTAATTACCAGCGGCTCGCGGCTTTCTGTGATTGATTTGACGATTTCGGCCGTGTGGCTTTTCAGGTAACTGATCGGTTTGATTTGCGATGAAAGCTTCATGATTGAACCCCGCCAAATTGAACAGGACTGAGTTTAGTCTTAATTCAGTCCAGCGTCAGTGCGAGCTGACCAACGTGTTCCAATTTCCACATTCCTACGTCGCTGATGTCGCCTTCGCGAGCAAGCTCGGCTCCTACAGTGGATCTGTGAACGATACAGAACCATTGTAGGAGCCGAGCTTGCTCGCGAAGGGGCCAGAAGCAACACCGCTTAAATGCGGAAACTACCGACCAATTGCTTCAACCGCGCCGCCTGCTGCTCCAGATCCGAGCACGCGCGCAACGTTGCCTGTAAGTTCTCCACGCCTTCCTGATTCAGCGTGTTGATCTCGTTGATATCGACATTGATCGACTCAACCACGGCGGTCTGCTCTTCGGTCGCGGTGGCCACCGACTGGTTCATCCCGTCGATCTCACCAATTCGCTGAGTCACGCTGCCCAGACGTTCGCCAGCCTGATTGGCGATGCCGACGCTGTTTTCGCTCTCGCGCTGGCTCTCGGTCATGATGCTGACCGCCTGACGTGCGCCGACTTGAAGCTCTTCGATCATCTTCTGCACTTGCTGCGCCGAATCCTGAGTGCGGTGGGCGAGGTTGCGCACTTCATCGGCAACCACGGCGAAACCACGACCGGCTTCACCGGCACGCGCCGCTTCGATTGCGGCGTTGAGTGCCAGCAGGTTGGTCTGCTGGGAAATGCTGGTGATCACTTCAAGAATCTGACCGATGTTCACCGTGTTGCTGTTCAAGGTTTCGATGTTGCCGCACGAATCACTGATCTTCGCCGACAACTGCTGCATCGCGTGGATGGTTTTATCCACAACCTGCTGACCGTCGACCGCGAGGCTGCGCGCGTCGCTGGAATGCTGCGACGCGAGGGCGGCGTTCTGGGCGATTTCCTGCGCGGCGGCACCGAGCTGGTTGATCGCCGCGGCAACGCTGTTGGTGCGGGTGGCTTGCTGATCGGAGTTGTACATCGACGAGTTCGACGCCGCGACCACGCGCAGGGCGACTTCGTTGACCTGGCCGGTGGCCGAGGACACTTCGCGGATCGAGGTGTGGATGCGCTCAACAAAACGGTTGAACGAAGTGCCCAGTGCGCCGAATTCGTCGTTGCCGTGAATCACCAGACGTTTGGTCAGGTCGCCTTCACCTTCAGCGATGTCGTGCATGGCGCGGCCCATGGTCAGCAGCGGCTGCATCAACACACGGATGAGCATGCCGAGCAGGGCGATGATGATCACCACGGCAATGACCATGGCGATCAGCGCCGAGGTGCGGAACTCGCTGAGCATCGAGAACGCGGTGTCTTTATCGAGCACCAGCGCCACGTACCAGTCAGCCGACGGCACGCCGTTGACGTGGGTGAAGGAGATCAGTTGAGTCTTGCCGTCGAACTCGACTTCTTTCAGGCCCGGGCTGACTTTCGGCGCACCGTTCGGGTAGGCCTCGGCGAGGGTCTTGAGCACCAGTTTGCTGTTCGGGTGAATCAGGATCTTGCCATCGGCGCTGACGATGAACGCGTGGCCGTGGCCGCCGAAGTTCAGCGAGTTGATGATCGCGCTGACGCTGGTCAGGTCGATATCGGCACCGGCGACGCCGAGCATCTGGCCCTGACGCTGCACCGGCGTGGCGACGGTGATCACCAGTTTGCCCGAGGATGCGGCGATGTATGGTTCGGTAACGATGGTCTGCTGCGCGCTGTTGGCGGCTTTGTACCAGCCGCGTGCGCGTGGATCGTAATCCGGCGCGCGGTTGCCGGCCGGCACCGAGAACATCACGCCGTCAGCACCACCGAAGTAGCTGAGCTGGAAATTGCCGGTGTAGGCGGGCAGATCAATGATGCGTTTCAGGCTGGCCGGGGCGTTGCCGTCGACGGCCACTTGCTGCGACAGCGATTGCAGCAATTGAATGCGGCTTTCCAGCCAGGTCTGGATGTTGCTGGTGGTCAGGCTGCCCAGTTCCTGCATCGACGCTTCGGTGCTCGTGCTCAAGGCTTCGCGCTGTCGATAGTCGTTGAAGAAAATGAAACAGGCGAACGCAACGGCCACCACGAGGGCGGCAGCCAGCAAGATCTTGTGGCTGAATTTCATGTTTCTGGTCATCGAATGAACTACCGCGAAGGGGCTGGTCAAGAAAGGGCGGCAATTTGCCACACTCGGGGGCTTTGCGCTGCTCTTATTTCGACCGCGGCGCGCCAAAGATTAGGCGTCTTTGGTGAAAGGCGACGAAATGCTCAATAGCCCTACAAAGTGTCTGATTTATCGGCAAATGCCAGACGGGCGGGCTAATAAATAGCCATTCCCCCACGGAACCAGATGAGGGTTTTCTCTTCTAAGCTTCTGGTTGGCACCATGCCATCCCCCCTCGTTCCAGGAGTTACACCATGTCGCTGCGATCTCTCGCCCTTCTGTCGTTTTGCGTGCTGTTGGCCGCATGCAGCAAGGTCAATCAGGAAAACTATTCGAAGCTCTCGGCCGGGATGGCCAAGGCCGAAGTCGAAACCCTGCTCGGCAAACCGACGGATTGCTCGGGCGCGCTCGGCATGTCCAGTTGCACCTGGGGCGACAAGAACAGCTTTATCAGCGTGCAGTACGCCGGTGACAAAGTGCTGATGTTTTCCGGCCAAGGCCTGAAGTAAACCGGGGCTTCGCGCCCACGGAGAAGAAAAATGAAGCGGTTATTGCTGATCCTTTTTGCCGGCCTGGTACTGGCCGGCTGCGCCACTTCCGGCGTAGACTCGTTGGCGCCGAAAACCGTCAACAGCGTCAATCTCAAGCGCTATCAGGGCACATGGTACGAGCTGGCGCGTTTGCCGATGTATTTCCAGCGCAATTGCGCGCAATCCGAAGCCCATTACACCCTCAAGCCTGACGGCAATGTCGCGGTGCTCAATCGCTGCCTGACCCCGCAATGGCAGTGGGAAGAAGTGAAGGGCACGGCGTCTCCACAGGTGCCGGGCAAGACTGACAAGCTCTGGGTCGAATTCGATACCTGGTTCTCACGCCTGATTCCGGGTGTAGCGAAAGGCGAATACTGGGTGCTGTACGTCAGCGATGACTACAAGACGGCCATCGTCGGCGACCCGAGTCGCAAGTACATGTGGCTGCTGTCGCGCACGCCGACCGTCAACGGCGTGGTGCGTGAAGAACTGCTGAGCAAGGCGCGTCAGCAGGGGTATGACACTACGCGACTGATCTGGCGGGCGTCGGATCGGCAGATGGCCAAGACTTCAAACTAAAGAACACCACAAAACCAATGATCGCTCCCACGCTCCGCGTGGGAATGTCTCAATGGACGCTCCGCGTCCGCTTGTGGGACGCAGAGCGTCCCGGGCTGCATTCCCACGCAGAGCGTGGGAACGATCAGCTGTCAGCCCAGGAGGTCACGCAGGACCTGGGTGAAGGCACGCGCACTGTCTTCTTCGCCAGCATGCCGGCCATCACGTACAACCCACTGGCCATTGACCAGCACATCGCGCACCTGCCGATCGCCGCCGGCAAACAACCAGCGATTCAAAATCCCGTCACCTGTGGCCGTCGCTAGATAGGGATCATTGCCATCGAGCACGATCCAGTCCGCACGCTTGCCCACTTCCAGCGCCCCGATCGGCTGCCCCAACGCCTGCGCACCGCCATCCAGCGCCGCGTCATACAACGTGCGCCCGACCATTGGCTGATCCGCACCGTACAAACGGTTACGCCGCTGATCGCGCAGACGCTGACCATATTCCAGCCAACGCAATTCCTCCACCACGCTGAGCGAGACATGGCTGTCGGAACCGATGCCCATACGCCCGCCCTGTGCGAGGAAATCCACTGCCGGAAAAATCCCGTCGCCCAGATTTGCTTCGGTGGTCAGACACAGTCCGGCAATGGCGCGACTCTTGGCCATCAGCGTGACTTCTTCCGGGTTGGCGTGGGTCGCATGGACCAGGCACCAGCGCTGATCGACTTCGGCATTTTCGTACAGCCATTGCAGCGGCCGACGCCCGCTCCAGCTCAAGCAGTCTTCGACTTCTTTCTGCTGTTCAGCGATATGGATGTGCACCGGGCATTGTTTGTCGCTGGCGGCCAATACTTCGCTGATCTGCTGCGGCGTCACCGCACGCAACGAGTGGAAGCACAGCCCCAGCGACTGCGCTTTTTGCTGCGCGAGTAACGGCTGCAAACGTGATTGCAGATTCAGGTAGTTTTCGGTGCTGTTGATGAAACGGCGCTGGCCATCATTCGGCGTCTGGCCGCCGAACCCGGAGTGGCTGTAGAGCACTGGCAGCAGGGTCAGACCGATACCGCTTTCGCTAGCAGCCTGACTGATGCGCAGCGCCAGTTCAGCCGGATCGGCGTAAGGCTGACCATTGCTGTCGTGATGCACGTAATGAAATTCGGCGACGGAGGTGTAACCGGCCTTGAGCATTTCGATGTACAGCTGACGGGCAATCACGCCGAGCTGATCCGGGCTGATTTTTCCGACGAGCCGATACATCAGATCGCGCCACGTCCAGAAACTGTCGTTCGGGTTGCCGGCCACTTCGGCCAGTCCGGCCATCGCGCGCTGGAAGGCGTGGGAGTGCAGATTGGGCATTCCCGGCAGCAATGGCCCGCTCAGTCGTTCGGCACCATCTGCAGTGGAATCGGTCTGGATTTGGGTCAGCAAGCCCTCGGCGCTGACCTCAAGACGTACATTGTTGGCCCATCCGTTAGGCAGCAGCGCGCGTTCGGCAAAGAAGGCGGACATGGTTCAGCACCCCATCGTGTGTTATTTGTATATACATATACAGACGTTTGCCTGCCCGGTAAACTCCGGCAAGCTAGCCACTTTCATCCAATGAACAGGGATCAACCGTGCCGACTCCGCCTCCAGTCTCCCCGTTGGCCGCGAACATGGGCGACAGTCCGGCGCCCTTGTACGCCCGCGTCAAACAGATGATCACCCAGCAGATCGACAGCGGAAACTGGCCGCCGCACTACCGCGTGCCGTCCGAGAGCGAGTTGGTCAATCAACTCGGTTTCAGCCGCATGACCATCAACCGCGCCCTGCGCGAGATGACTGCTGACGGCCTGTTGGTGCGCATGCAAGGCGTCGGCACGTTTGTCGCCGAACCGAAGAGCCAGTCCGCGCTGTTCGAAGTGCACAACATCGCCGACGAAATCGCTTCCCGTGGCCATCGCCACACCTGCCAGGTGATCACCCTCGAAGAAGAGGCCGCCGGTTCCGAGCGCGCACTGGCGCTGGACATGCGTGAAGGGCAGAAGGTCTTCCACTCGCTGATCGTGCATTACGAAAACGACATTCCGGTGCAAATCGAAGACCGTTTCGTCAACGCGCTGGTCGCCCCGGAATACCTCAAGCAGGATTTCACCCTGCAAACGCCGTACGCCTATCTCAACCAGGTGGCGCCGCTGACAGAAGGCGAGCATGTGGTCGAAGCGATCCTTGCCGAGTCTTCTGAATGCAAGTTGTTGCAGATTGAAAAAGGCGAGCCGTGCTTGTTGATTCGTCGCCGCACGTGGTCGGGGCGTCAGCCGGTGACCGCTGCTCGTCTGATCCATCCCGGTTCTCGTCATCGTCTGGAAGGACGGTTCCATAAATAGAGAGCATAAATGAATGGTTTGAAGGTTTTACGCGCTGAAGGCTACCCGCGCATGCCGTGGAAAAACGGTGGCGGCAGCACTGAAGAAATCACCCGTGATGCGGGTGCCGGTCTGGACGGTTTCGGCTGGCGCCTGTCGATTGCCGATATCGCCGAGTCGGGCGGCTTCTCGACATTCGCTGGCTATCAGCGAGTGATCACCGTGTTGCAAGGTGACGGCATGACCCTGTGCGTCGATGATGACGATACGCGGCCGCTGTTACCGCTCGACCCGTTTGCGTTCAGCGGTGAAAGCCAGGTCTCCTGCACGCTGCTCGGCGGCGCGATTCGCGACTTCAATCTGATCTATGCGCCGCAGCGTTACAGCGCGCGGTTGCAGTGGCTGGACGGTGAGCAGCGGTTCTTTAGTTCGGCGGGGACGGTGCTGGTGTTCAGTGTCAGTGAGTTGCTGGAAGTCCGGATCGGTGACAGTGTTTCGCAGCTGGGGCGACATGATTGTCTGCAACTGGACGGTAACAACGGGTTGGTCGAAGTCTCCACCAATGCCGCTTGCTGCGTGATCGAACTGACTGCGCGCTAGTTAACCCTCCCACTGATCGTTCCCACGCTCTGCGTGGGAATGCATCCCGTGACGCTCTGCGTCACCTCCATCGAAGCGGACGCGGAGCGTCCATGGCGGCGTTACCACGCAGAGCGTGGGAACGATCAGGTCCTGTTTCCATCCTCGCACCAATTTGTTACCGAACGCCCCAACGTGGCGCAAAGCCGCGCTCATTTAACCGAACCCCGACCGCACAAAATCTCTCCGCGAAAAATTTCATCCACACTCGAACCCTTGATTCAGGTGCTTTCCAGCCCTGCCCACGATTTTTCTTGAACACTCCTCCAACAAGTTGGCCGCTTGATTGCATATGCTTGTATGTACAAGTAAAGACGTATGCGTATGAGTCGCTCGAGACTCTCCGCAGCGTCCACTGATTCGCTTGTCGCGCAGCGAAGCGCACAGGCTGCTTGCCCACTGCCAGGGTTGGTTTGAATTGATCGCTGAGGAGTCTCTTTCGTGACTGATAACAAAATGACTAAGTTTCGCGACGTCGAAATACGTGCCGCCCGCGGCAACAAGCTGACCGCCAAGAGCTGGCTGACCGAAGCGCCGCTGCGCATGCTGATGAACAACCTCGACCCGGAAGTCGCCGAGAACCCGAAAGAGCTGGTGGTCTACGGTGGTATCGGTCGCGCCGCGCGTAACTGGGAGTGCTACGACAAAATCGTCGAGAGCCTCACCAACCTGAATGACGACGAGACCCTGCTGGTGCAATCCGGCAAGCCGGTCGGTGTATTCAAGACTCACAGCAACGCCCCGCGTGTACTCATCGCCAACTCCAACCTCGTCCCGCACTGGGCGAGCTGGGAACACTTCAATGAGCTCGACGCCAAGGGCCTGGCCATGTACGGCCAGATGACCGCGGGCAGCTGGATCTACATCGGCAGCCAGGGCATCGTTCAAGGCACCTACGAAACCTTCGTTGAAGCCGGTCGTCAGCACTACAACGACAACCTCACCGGCAAGTGGGTCCTGACCGCCGGCCTCGGTGGCATGGGCGGCGCACAACCGCTGGCGGCAACCTTGGCCGGCGCCTGCTCGCTGAACATCGAATGCCAGCAGGTCAGCATCGATTTCCGCCTGAAAAGCCGTTACGTCGACGAGCAAGCCAAAGACCTCGACGACGCCTTGGCACGCATCGACAAATACACCAAAGAAGGCAAAGCGATCTCCATCGCGCTGCTGGGTAACGCCGCCGAAATTCTGCCGGAACTGGTCAAGCGCGGCGTACGCCCGGACATGGTCACCGACCAGACCAGCGCCCATGACCCGCTCAACGGTTACCTGCCCGCCGGCTGGACCTGGGACGAATACCGCGCCCGCGCCAAGACCGAGCCGGCCGCCGTGATCAAAGCCGCCAAGCAGTCGATGGCCGTGCACGTCAAAGCCATGCTGGAGTTCCAGAAGCAAGGCATCCCGACCTTCGACTACGGCAACAACATCCGTCAGATGGCCCAGGAAGAAGGCGTCGAAAACGCGTTCGATTTCCCAGGCTTCGTACCGGCCTACATTCGTCCGCTGTTCTGCCGTGGCATCGGCCCGTTCCGTTGGGCGGCGCTGTCGGGTGATCCGCAAGACATCTACAAAACCGACGCCAAGGTCAAAGAGCTGATCCCCGACGACGCGCACCTGCACAACTGGCTGGACATGGCCCGTGAGCGCATCAGCTTCCAGGGTCTGCCGGCGCGTATCTGCTGGGTCGGTCTGGGCCTGCGCGCCAAGCTCGGTCTGGCCTTCAACGAGATGGTCCGCAGCGGTGAGCTGTCGGCGCCGATCGTGATCGGTCGCGACCACCTCGACTCTGGCTCGGTCGCCAGCCCCAACCGTGAAACCGAATCGATGCAGGACGGCTCCGACGCAGTATCCGACTGGCCACTGCTCAACGCTCTGCTGAATACCGCGAGCGGCGCGACCTGGGTTTCCCTGCACCACGGCGGGGGCGTCGGCATGGGCTTCTCGCAGCACTCGGGCATGGTGATTGTCTGCGACGGTACGGACGAAGCGGCCGAGCGCATTGCCCGTGTTCTGCACAACGACCCGGCCACCGGCGTCATGCGTCACGCCGATGCCGGTTACCAGATCGCCATCGACTGCGCCAAGGAACAGGGCCTGAACCTGCCGATGATTACTGGCGGCAAGTAACACGTTTTGGCTTTATGTGGGAGCGAGCTTGCTCGCGAAAGCAATCTGTCAGTCAGCAAAGATGTTGAATGTGCTGGCCAATTCGCGAGCAAGCTCGCTCCCACAGAAAAGCAGCCCTACCGAAGCTCAGTGAACTATTAAAACAATCCACAGAGGTTGAATCATGGCTGTCAACACCGATCGTGCAGGCAACAAACCGTTGATCGAAAGGCGTTCGATCGACTACATCCCGGAAGCGGAAAGACACGGTCGTCTGTTTAGCCAGTTCACCCTGTGGATGGGTGCCAACCTGCAAATCACTGCGATTGTCACCGGGGCCTTGGCCGTGGTGTTGGGCGGTGATGTGTTCTGGTCGCTGATCGGTCTGTTGATCGGTCAATTGCTCGGCGGTGGCGTGATGGCGCTGCACGCGGCGCAAGGGCCGAAACTCGGTCTGCCGCAGATGATTTCCAGCCGCGTGCAGTTTGGCGTCTATGGTGCGGCGATCCCTATCGTCTTGGTGTGCCTGATGTACCTGGGTTTTACCGCGACAGGCACGGTGCTTTCCGGTCAGGCGTTAGGCCAGCTATTCAATGTCAGCGACAGCGTCGGCATCCTGATTTTCGCCAGCGTGATCGTGGTGGTCACGGTGCTCGGTTATCGAGTGATCCACTGGATTGGCCGTGTCGCCAGCGTCATTGGCGTGATCGCTTTCGTCTTCCTGTTCTGGCGTCTGATGAGCCAGACCGACGTCGGCGCACTCCTGCAAATCCGTCATTTCAGCTGGAGCAGTTTCCTCCTCGCAGTGTCGCTCGCGGCCTCCTGGCAGATCGCGTTTGGCCCCTACGTGGCTGACTATTCCCGTTACCTGCCGAGCAAGACTTCGGCGGTGAAAACCTTCTTCGCCGCCGGTGCCGGTTCAGTGGTCGGCGCGCAAGTGGCAATGATCCTCGGCGTGTTCGCCGCCGCTTCGGCCAACGGCCAGTTCGCCGGTCACGAAGTCGCTTACATCGTCGGTCTGGGCGGCACCGGTGCCACCGCTGCGCTGCTGTACTTCAGCATCGCGTTCGGCAAGGTGACCATCTCGACGCTGAACTCCTACGGCAGCTTCATGTGTATCGCGACCATCATCAGCGGTTTCAAAGGCCATCTGACCGTTACGCGCCTGCAGCGTCTGGTGTTCGTGCTGGTGATCGTCGGTGCAGCGACCCTGATCGCGCTGCTCGGTCAGCACTCGTTTCTCGGTGCGTTCAAGTCTTTCATTCTGTTCTTGCTCGCGTTTTTCACCCCGTGGAGCGCGATCAATCTGGTCGACTACTACTGCATCACCCGCGAGCGCTATGACGTGCCTGCACTGGCCAATCCGAACGGCCGCTACGGGCGCTGGAACCTGCTCGGCATCAGCGTCTATGTGTTCGGTGTGCTGGTGCAGCTGCCGTTCATCTCCACCAAGTTCTATACCGGTCCGCTGGTGGCCGCCCTCGGTGATGTGGACATTTCCTGGATCATCGGCCTCGTACTGCCGGCTGTCGTCTACTACGTGTGCGCGAAAAAATGGCACAGCGCGGTACCCGATCAACTGATTCTGCCGGTCGAGCAGAACAGCGTTGTACAACCTAAAACAAGCGGGACCGGACGCGCTGCGGCGCAGGCCTGATTGGACGTGGACAGGGCTGGATGCCTCTTGACTGCCGTAAGCCAATTCATGATTAGGAGCGTCACAACAATGAAATCGAACAAGACCCTGCTGACCACATTGCTGTCCATTGGCCTGTTGGCCAGTGCTGGCGCGACCCAAGCCGCCGGCTGGTGCGAATCGGGCAAACCGGTGAAATTCGCCGGGCTGAACTGGGAAAGCGGCATGCTGCTGACCGACGTCCTGCAAGTGGTGCTGGAGAAAGGTTACGACTGCAAGACCGACAGCCTGCCGGGCAACTCCATCACCATGGAAAACGCCCTGAGCAGCAACGATATTCAAGTGTTCGCCGAAGAGTGGGTCGGCCGCAGCGAGGTCTGGAACAAGGCCGAGAAGGCCGGCAAAGTTGTTGGTGTTGGCGCTCCGGTAGTCGGCGCGGTGGAAGGCTGGTACGTGCCGCGCTACGTGATCGAAGGCGACGCCAAGCGCAAGCTTGAGCCGAAAGCGCCGGACCTGAAAAACATCGCCGACCTGGGCAAATACGCCGCTGTGTTCAAGGACGCTGAAGAGCCGTCCAAGGGCCGCTTCTACAACTGCCCGGCCGGCTGGACCTGCGAGCTGGATAACAGCGAAATGCTGAAAAGCTACGGCCTCGAAAGCAGCTACACCAACTTCCGCCCGGGCACCGGCCCGGCGCTGGATGCGGCGGTGCTGTCGAGCTACAAGCGTGGCGAGCCGATCCTGTTCTACTACTGGTCGCCAACCCCGCTGATGGGCCAGGTGGATCTGGTCAAGCTCGAAGAAAAACCGGGCGTCGACAAGACCGTGAGTATCAAGGTCGGCCTGTCGAAAACCTTCCACGACGAAGCCCCCGAACTGGTCGCGGTGCTGGAAAAGGTCAACCTGCCGATCGATCTGTTGAACCAGAACCTGGGCCGCATGGCCAAGGAACGTATCGAGTCGCCAAAACTGGCGAAAATCTTCCTCAAGGAACATCCTGAGGTCTGGCATGCGTGGGTCAGTGAAGACGCTGCCAAGAAAATCGACGCGGCGCTGTAGGTCGATACCTCCCGGTCAACCGTGAGGCTGGCCGGGAGATATGCCGTAAACGCTTGATTGAGATTTCTGATTGAGAGCCGCTTATGTTTCCCGAAAGCTTTACCTTTTCCATCGCCGACTGGGTCAACGGTTGGGTCGATTCGCTGGTCACCAATTATGGTGATGTGTTCCGCCATATCTCCGACACCCTGCTATGGGCCATCGTCAACCTTGAAGGCTTGCTGCGTGCAGCGCCGTGGTGGTTGATGCTGGCGATCGTCGGTGTGGTCGCCTGGCACGCCACGCGCAAAGTGGTGACCACGGCGGTTATCGTAGGTCTGTTGTTCCTCGTCGGCGCCGTTGGCCTGTGGGACAAACTCATGCAGACGCTGGCGCTGATGATGGTCGCGACGATCATTTCGGTGCTGATCGGCATCCCGCTGGGGATTCTCTCGGCGCGCAGCAACCGCCTGCGTTCGGTGCTGATGCCGCTGCTCGACATCATGCAGACCATGCCCAGTTTCGTGTACCTGATTCCGGTGCTGATGCTGTTCGGTCTGGGCAAGGTGCCGGCGATTTTCGCCACGGTGATCTATGCCGCGCCACCGCTGATTCGCCTGACCGATCTGGGCATCCGTCAGGTTGACGGCGAAGTGATGGAAGCCATCAACGCGTTCGGCGCCAACCGCTGGCAGCAACTGTTTGGCGTGCAATTGCCGCTGGCCCTGCCGAGCATCATGGCCGGGATCAACCAGACCACCATGATGGCCCTGTCGATGGTGGTGATCGCCTCGATGATCGGCGCCCGTGGCCTGGGTGAAGATGTGCTGGTGGGGATTCAGACCCTCAACGTCGGACGTGGCCTCGAAGCCGGTCTGGCGATCGTGATTCTCGCAGTGGTCATCGACCGCATTACTCAGGCGTACGGTCGGCCACGGCATGAGGTGAGCAAATGAGCAACGCAACCGTGAGCAAGATCGAAGTCAAAAACGTCTTCAAGATTTTCGGCAACCGCGCCAAGGATGCGCTGGCCATGGTCGGTCAGGGCAAGACCAAGGATCAGGTGCTGAGCGAGACCGGTTGTGTGGTCGGCGTTAATGACCTGTCGCTGAGCATCGGCACCGGCGAGATCTTCGTGATCATGGGCCTGTCGGGCTCGGGCAAATCGACGCTGGTGCGCCACTTCAATCGGCTGATCGACCCGACCAGCGGTGCGATCCTCGTCGACGGCGTCGACATCCTGCAATACGACATGGACGCCCTGCGCGAATTTCGTCGACACAAGATCAGCATGGTGTTCCAGAGCTTCGGCCTGCTGCCGCACAAGACTGTGCTCGATAACGTCGCCTATGGCCTGAAAGTGCGCGGCGAGAGCAAGCAAATGTGCTCGGAACGCGCGCTGCACTGGATCAACACCGTGGGCCTCAAAGGCTACGAAAACAAATACCCGCACCAGCTCTCCGGCGGCATGCGCCAGCGTGTTGGCCTGGCTCGGGCCTTGGCGGCGGACACCGACATCATCCTCATGGACGAAGCGTTCAGTGCGCTGGACCCGCTGATCCGCGCCGAGATGCAGGATCAGTTGCTGGAGCTGCAAAAGACCCTGCACAAGACCATCGTCTTCATCACCCACGACCTCGACGAAGCGGTGCGTATCGGCAACCGCATTGCGATTCTCAAGGATGGGCGATTGATTCAGGTCGGCACGCCGCGTGAGATTCTGCATTCGCCGGCGGATGAGTACGTTGACCGGTTTGTGCAGCGGCGGGCGGCGGTGGTCTGACGCTCGTTCCCACGCTCTGCGTGGGAATGCATCCCGTGACGCTCCGCGTCACCCTGCACAGAGCAGAAGTCGGGACGCGGAGCGTCCCAGGCGGCATTCCCACGCAGAGCGTGGGAACGATCTTGTTCAAGAGGTTTTTTTGATGTTCCAGGCTGAAAAAATCGTTATCACAGGCAGCCCCCTGCGTTGGCAGGACGTGGTCGCCGTCGCTCGTCACGGTGCACAACTCGAGCTGTCCAGCGACACCTGGGCGCGCATCGAAAACGCCCAAGGCATTGTCCAGCGCATCGTCGAAAGCGGCGAGCGTGCCTATGGCGTCAACACCGGCCTGGGCGGTTTGTCCAATGTCTCGCTAAAAGACGAACAACTCAGCCAGCTCTCGCGCAACACCTTGCTAAGCCACGCCTGTGGCGTCGGCCCGGTAATCGCCGACGAGCAGACTCGCGCGATCATCTGCGCGGCGATCCACAACTACAGCCACGGCAAATCCGGCATCCACCGCCGCGTGGTTGAAGGCCTGCTGGCGCTGCTCAATCGTGGCATCACCCCGCAAGTGCCGTCGCAAGGTTCAGTCGGCTACCTGACGCACATGGCGCACATCGGCATCACGCTGCTCGGCGTCGGTAATGTCAGCTATCGCGGGCAGATTATTTCCGCACAACAGGCATTGGCCGAAGAGGCCCTGCAACCGGTGCAACTCGGCGCGAAAGACGGTTTGTGCCTGGTCAACGGCACGCCGTGCATGACCGGCCTCAGCTGTCTGGCGATTGCCGATGCGACGCGGCTGGTGCAGTGGGCCGATGTCATCGGCGCGATGAGTTTCGAAGCCCAGCGCGGTCAGATCGACGCGTTCGATGCCGAGATCATCGCGCTGAAACCGCATCCGGGCATGCAGCAGGTCGGCATCAATCTGCGTGCGTTACTCGAAGGCAGCGAGGTGATCGCCTCGAGCAAAGGCATTCGCACTCAGGATGCGCTGAGCATCCGTTCGATTCCGCAGGTACACGGTGCGGCGCGGGATCAACTCGACCACGCAATCAAGCAAGTCGAAGCCGAACTCAATGGCTGCACCGATAACCCGCTGCTGCTCGGCACGCCGGACAATTTCCGGGTGATGTCGCAAGCCAACCCGCACGGCCAATCGGTGGCGATGGCGGCGGACCTGCTGGCGATTGCCATGGCTGAAATCGGCTCGATTGCCGAGCGTCGCCTGGACCGTTTGGTGAACCCGCACGTCAGCGGATTGCCGGCGTTTCTGGTGGCCAATCCGGGGGTGAACTCGGGGATGATGATCGTTCAGTACGTCGCCGCATCGCTGTGTGCGGAAAACCGCCAATTGGCGCAACCGGCGGTGCTCGACAACTACATCACCTCCGGCTTGCAGGAAGACCATTTGAGCATGGGCACCAATGCGGCGCTGAAGCTGCATCGCGCGTTGGAAAACTGCACGCAGATCCTCGCCATCGAGTATCTGCTGGCGGCGCAGGCGTTTGAGTTCCTCAAGGAACAACGCTTTGGCGTGGGCACTGACCGCGCGTGGCGACTGCTGCGCGAAAAGGTCCCGGCCTATGATCAGGATCGCTGGCTGGCACCGGATATCGCGGCTGCTGCGAGCGTGTTGAAAGAGCCGAATCTGCCGCACAACGTTTTACCGAATTTGCACTGACAATTACCCATACCAGCGTGCCAAGGCGTGGATCGTCCACAAGACGAGAAACGACGGATAACGGAATGCTCCGGAGCGACTGGTAGTTAATAACAATGTCTCAAAAGGAGCATTTTAATGACTGCGCTGAACCTGATTCCCGGCCAACTGAGCCTGGCCCAACTGCGTGATGTCTACCAGAACCCGGTCAAGCTGAGCCTCGACAACAGCGCCTCGGCGCAGATCGAAGCCAGCGTCGCCTGCGTTGAGCAGATCCTCGCCGAGAATCGCACTGCCTACGGCATCAACACCGGTTTCGGCCTGCTGGCCTCGACGCGCATCGCCAGCGAAGACCTGGAAAACCTGCAGCGCTCGCTGGTGTTGTCCCACGCCGCCGGCGTTGGCCAGCCGATCAGCGATGAGTTGGTGCGGCTGATCATGGTGCTCAAGGTCAACAGCCTCAGCCGTGGTTTCTCCGGTATTCGCCGCGTAGTGATTGATGCGCTGATCGCGCTGATCAATGCCGAGGTTTACCCGCACATTCCGCTGAAAGGTTCGGTGGGCGCGTCGGGCGACCTGGCGCCGTTGGCGCACATGTCGCTGGTGCTGTTGGGCGAGGGCAAGGCGCGCTACAAGGGCGAGTGGATGGAAGCCACCGAAGCTCTGAAAGTGGCCGGCCTGACGCCGCTGACGCTGGCCGCAAAAGAAGGTCTGGCGCTGCTCAACGGGACTCAGGTTTCTACCGCGTTTGCCCTGCGCGGTCTGTTTGAAGGTGAAGACTTGTTCGCTGGCGCGCTGGCGCTGGGTGGCCTGACGGTTGAAGCGGTTTTGGGTTCGCGTTCGCCGTTCGATGCACGCATCCACGCCGCTCGTGGCCAGAAAGGTCAGATCGACGCGGCGGCGGCTTACCGCGATCTGCTGGGTGAGCGCAGCGAAGTCTCTGACTCGCACCAGAACTGCGAGAAGGTGCAGGATCCGTATTCGCTGCGCTGCCAACCACAAGTCATGGGCGCCTGCCTGACCCAGTTCCGTCAGGCCGCTGAAGTGTTGGCCGTCGAAGCCAATGCCGTTTCCGATAACCCGCTGGTCTTCGCCGCTGAAGGTGACGTGATTTCTGGCGGTAACTTCCACGCAGAACCGGTGGCCATGGCCGCTGACAACATGGCGTTGGCCATTGCGGAAATCGGCTCACTGAGCGAGCGCCGTATTTCGCTGATGATGGACAAGCACATGTCGCAACTGCCGCCGTTCCTCGTCGCCAATGGCGGGGTGAACTCCGGTTTCATGATCGCTCAGGTGACCGCTGCGGCGCTGGCTAGCGAGAACAAGGCGTTGTCGCATCCGCATTCGGTGGACAGTTTGCCGACTTCGGCCAACCAGGAAGACCACGTTTCGATGGCGCCCGCGGCTGGCAAGCGTTTGTGGGAAATGGCTGAAAACACCCGCGGGATTCTCGCGGTGGAATGGCTGGCGGCGGTGCAAGGGCTGGACCTGCGTAACGGTCTGAAGACCTCGACAAAGCTGGAACAGGCGCGGGCGATTCTGCGTAAGGAAGTGCCGTTTTATGAGAAGGATCGTTTCTTTGCTCCGGACATCAATGCGGCGACTGAGTTGTTGGCTTCGCGGTGCCTGACCGAGCTGATTCCGGCGAAGCTTTTGCCTAGCCTTTAACCCACTCACTGATCGTTCCCACGCTCCGCGTGGGAATGCCTCAAGGGACGCTCCGCGTCCAGTGACGCGGAGCGTCACGGGCTGCATTCCCACGCAGAGCGTGGGAACGATCACAAGACGAGGATTTGGGATGAAAACCCTCTGGCAACACTGCCACGTCGCAACCATGGCGCAAGGCGTCTACTCGATCATCGAGGATGCGGCCATCGTCACGTCCGGTGCGCACATCGCGTGGATCGGCCCGCGCCAGCAATTGCCATCCGGCGAATACCCGGCGGTCAATGACCTGCAAGGCGCGTGGGTTACCCCGGGCCTGATCGACTGTCACACCCACACCGTGTTCGGCGGCAACCGCAGCGGCGAATTCGAAAAACGTCTGCAGGGCGTCAGCTATGCGGAAATCGCGGCATCCGGCGGCGGCATCGCCAGCACCGTGCGTGCGACGCGCGAAGCGACTGAAGACGAACTGTTCGCCAGCGCCGCCAAACGTCTGAAAAGCCTGATGCGCGACGGCGTGACCACGGTCGAGATGAAATCTGGCTACGGTCTCGACCTGGCCAACGAACGCAAGATCCTTCGCGTCATCCGCCGTTTGCAGAAAGAGCTGCCGATCAGCGTGCGCAGTACCTGTCTGGCTGCCCACGCGTTGCCGCCCGAATACAAGGATCGCGCCGACGACTACATCGATCTGGTCTGCGACGTGATGCTGCCGGTATTGGCAGCGGAAGATCTGATCGATGCCGTCGATGCCTTTTGCGAATACCTGGCGTTCTCCCCTGAACAGGTCGAGCGTGTCTTCATCGCCGCGCAAAACCTCGGTCTGCCAGTGAAACTGCACGCCGAACAACTGTCGTCGCTGCATGGCTCCAGCCTCGCCGCGCGCTACAAGGCGCTGTCCGCCGATCACCTGGAATTCATGGACGAGGCCGACGCCATCGCCATGGCCGAAGCCGACACCGTCGCGGTGCTGCTGCCGGGCGCGTTCTACTTCCTGCGCGAAACCCAGCTGTCGCCGATGGACGCTCTGCGCAAGCACAAGGTGAAGATCGCTATCGCCAGTGACCTCAACCCCGGCACCTCGCCGGCGCTGTCGTTGCGCCTGATGCTGAACATGGCCTGTACCTGTTTCCGTATGACCCCGGAAGAAGCTTTGGCCGGCGCGACCATTCATGCTGCACAAGCGCTGGGCATGGCCGAGACACACGGTTCGCTGGAAGTCGGCAAGGTTGCGGATTTCGTCGCCTGGCACATCGATCGTCCGGCGGACCTGGCCTATTGGCTCGGCGGTGATCTGGACAAGCGCGTCGTGCGTCACGGCGTCGAATCAAGTCTGTAGGAGAGCGGTTGTGGATAAGGTTCTGAACTTCAAAAAAGGTCGTGTGCCGTTGCTGATCAGCATGCCTCACGCTGGTGTACGCCTGACCCCAGCGGTGGAAGCCGGGTTGATCGCCGATGCGAAAAGCCTGCCGGACACCGACTGGCACATTCCGCAGCTGTACGACTTCGCCGAAGAGCTGGGCGCCAGCACCCTGGCAGCCGAGTATTCGCGCTTCGTCATCGACCTGAATCGTCCGTCCGACGACAAACCGCTTTACGCCGGCGCCACTACCGGTCTGTACCCGGCGACGCTGTTCGATGGCATTCCGTTATTCCGCGAAGGGCACGAGCCGTCGAGAGAAGAGCGCGCGACTTATCTGGAGCAGATCTGGACGCCGTATCACCGCACGCTTCAAGAAGAGCTGGCGCGACTGAAGGCCGAGTTCGGTTATGCACTGCTGTTCGATGCGCACTCGATCCGCTCGATCATCCCGCACCTGTTCGACGGCAAACTGCCGGACTTCAACCTCGGCACCTTCAACGGCGCCAGTTGCGATCCGCAACTCGCTACGCAGCTGGAAGCGATCTGCGCACGCCATGGCGATTACAGCCACGTGCTCAACGGTCGCTTCAAGGGCGGCCACATCACCCGTCATTACGGCAACCCGGCGCAGAACATCCACGCCGTGCAGCTGGAGTTGTGCCAGAGCACCTACATGGAAGAGTTCGAACCGTTCCGCTATCGCGCCGATCTGGCCGAGCCGACGCAAGTCGTACTCAAGGAACTGCTACAAGGCTATCTGGCCTGGGCAAAGTCTCACTACACCGGCTGATCCACCCCTGTAGGAGCTGCCGAAGGCTGCGATCTTTTGATCGTTCCCACGCTCTGCGTGGGAACGCAGCCCGTGACGCTCCGCGTCACTGGACGCGGAGCGTCCCAAGAGGCATTCCCACGCAGAGCGTGGGAACGATCAAGTCCACAGGCATGCTCATTGACGTAAATCGGGTTTATGATGCCCAACGGCAGAATAATAGAAGTCCCCCCAGGGATGACCTCGACCCCTTACGGAGCGCGCAATGCAGACTTTGTTTCCGCAGATCAAACCTCACGCCCGGCACGATCTGGCTGTCGATGACACCCATACGCTGTATGTCGACGAAAGCGGCTCACCGGAGGGTTTGCCGGTTGTGTTCATTCATGGCGGCCCCGGCGCTGGTTGCGACGCGCAGAGCCGTCGCTATTTCGATCCGAATCTTTACCGTATTGTCACTTTCGACCAGCGCGGCTGCGGTCGCTCCACCCCGCATGCGAGCCTGGAAAACAACACCACCTGGGATCTGGTCGCCGACCTTGAGCGCATCCGCAAACACTTGGGCATCGATAAATGGGTGCTGTTTGGCGGCTCGTGGGGTTCGACCCTGGCGCTGGCTTATGCGCAGACACACCCTGAGCGTGTACACGGGCTGATCCTGCGTGGGATCTTTCTCTGCCGCCCGCAGGAAATCGAGTGGTTCTATCAGGCCGGTGCCAGCCGACTGTTCCCCGATTACTGGCAGGACTACATCGCGCCGATTCCGCTGGACGAGCGCGACGATCTGCTCAGCGCCTTCCACAAGCGCCTGACCGGCAACGACCAGATCGCCCAGATGCACGCGGCCAAAGCCTGGTCGACCTGGGAAGGGCGCACCGCAACCCTGCGGCCGAACCCGCTGGTGGTCGATCGTTTCTCCGAACCGCAGCGCGCGCTGTCGATTGCGCGGATCGAATGCCACTACTTCACCAACAACGCCTTCCTTGAGCCGAACCAGCTGATTCGCGACATGGGCAAAATCGCCCATCTGCCGGGCGTGATCATTCACGGCCGTTATGACGTGATCTGCCCGCTCGACAACGCCTGGGAATTGCATCAGGCCTGGCCGAACAGTGAATTGCAGGTGATCCGCGACGCCGGACACGCGGCTTCTGAGCCAGGCATCACCGATGCATTGGTGCGCGCGGCGAGCAACATGGCTCGACGTCTGCTCGACCTGCCGCCTGAAGAAGCATGAAGGGGCTGTTACAGCGCGTTCGCGGTGCGCGGGTTGAGGTCGCGGGTGAGGTGGTAGGCGCGGTAGATCACGGTTTGTTGGTGCTGGTGGCGGTCGAACCCGATGACACGCGTATCAGCGCCGACAAACTTCTGCATAAGCTGCTTAACTATCGGGTATTCAGCGATGCGGAGGGCAAGATGAACTTGTCCCTCGCCGACGTTGGCGGTGGGTTGCTGCTGGTCTCTCAGTTCACCTTGGCTGCCGACACCAAAAGCGGGTTGCGCCCGAGCTTTTCGACGGCAGCGCCTCCGGCCTTGGGCGAGGAATTGTTCGACTATCTATTAAGCAGTGCGAAACAGGTGCATGGCACTGTGGCATCAGGTAGATTCGGCGCCGATATGCAGGTGCATTTGGTCAACGATGGCCCGGTTACCTTTTTGTTACAGACCTGAAAGCGCTTGAAACACCTTTTTGGGAAATTTCGACTGTTTTTAGGGTGTTTTCGCGATAAATACTTTGTTACCCCTGATGCGTTGTCATGCGGGCTACTAGATAATCGCGCGCACTGGGATCAGCGTTCGCTGATTCATTTTTGACTTAGGTAGAGACTTGTCTGGATCCGATTGGGGAATCATTTTGCCCCAGCGGAGTCGGAACAATGCTCGCCAACTTGGCAAGGGTGCTCTGGAAGGTCGGTTCTTCACTGCCGAAAGCCTCACAGGCACTTCATCTGGCCGTTGGTTTTTTGATCTGTTTTCGGCGAGGGTTGCTCGTGATTGTTAGTCCCTGTAATGCAGCAAAAATGTCTGCCAAACGCATGCGAAGTGCCCTGGTAGCGGGTTCGGCGCTCCTGTGCCTGCTCAGCGCCGGTCAGCTTTGGGCGTTCAATCTTGACGATGTATCGGCCAAGGCCAAAGAGCTGGCCGGGCAGAAGTTCGAGGCCCCGCGCAGCAACCTGCCGAACGAATTCCGCGACATGAAGTTCGCGGATTATCAGAAAATCCGCTTCCTCACCGAAAAGGCTGAGTGGGCTGATCAGAAGACCCCGTTCAAACTGTCCTTCTATCACCAGGGTATGCACTTCGATACGCCGGTGAAAATCAACGAAATCACAGCGAACACTGTCGAAGAGATCAAATACGATCCGACGCGCTTCGATTTCGGCGACCTGAAATTCGATCCGAAAGCCACTGAACAACTGGGTTATGCCGGTTTCCGTGTGCTGTACCCGATCAACAAGGCTGACAAGCAAGACGAAATCATGACCATGCTCGGCGCGAGTTATTTCCGCGTTGTCGGCAAGGGCCACACCTACGGCCTCTCGGCGCGTGGTCTGGCGATTGATACGGCGCTGCCGTCGGGCGAAGAATTCCCGCGTTTCCGCGAGTTCTGGATTCAACAGCCGAAGCCGGGCGACAAGCACCTGGTGATCTTCGCCCTGCTGGATTCGCCGCGTGCTACCGGTGCCTACCGTCTGATCCTGCGTCCGGGCAGCGACACCATCGTTGACGTCAAAGCGCAGATGTTCCTGCGTGACAAGGTCGGCAAACTGGGCATCGCCCCGCTGACCAGCATGTTCCTGTTCGGCGCCAACCAGCCGTCGAAAGTCCTCAACTACCGTCGTGAACTGCACGACTCCAGCGGTCTGTCGATCCATGCCGGCAACGGCGAGTGGATCTGGCGTCCGCTGAACAACCCGAAACACCTGGCCGTGAGCAACTTCAGCGTCGAGAACCCGCGTGGTTTCGGTCTGCTGCAACGTGGCCGTGACTTCAGCCACTACGAAGACCTCGACGACCGCTACGACAAGCGCCCAAGCGCCTGGATCGAGCCGAAGGGCGAGTGGGGCAAAGGCACCGTTGATCTGGTAGAGATTCCGACCGCTGACGAAACCAACGACAACATCGTTGCGTTCTGGAGCCCGGAAAAAATGCCGGAGCCGGGTCAGCCGCTGGACTTCGCGTACCGCATGCACTGGACCATGGACGAAGCGGCGATTCACGCGCCCGACAGCGCCTGGGTATCGCAGACTCTGCGTTCGACCGGTGACGTCAAGCAATCGAACCTGATTCGCCAGCCGGACGGCAGCGTTGCCTACCTGGTCGACTTCGAAGGTCCATCGCTGGCCGCGCTGACCCCGGATGCCGACGTACGCAGCCAGGTCAGTGTTGGCGACAACGCCGAACTGGTCGAGAACAGCGTGCGTTACAACCCGGAAACCAAGGGCTGGCGCTTGACCCTGCGCATGAAGATCAAGGACGCGAGCAAGTCGACCGAGATGCGTGCCGCTCTGGTGCAGCCAGTCGTGACCGCTGATCTGGCGAAATCGGTACCGGCGTCCAACTCGTCCGTTGCCAAGGCCGACAAGGTTGCCGCCAAGCAGCAAGAGAAGCTCGACAAGGAAGCCAAGGCCGCCGAAGCCAAACAGGCCGACGCCAAGCCAGCCGCAGATGCCAAGGACAAGGCCAACAAAGACGCCAAGCAGCCAGTGGCTGCGGACGCGGCCCCAGCCACACCGGAATCGGCACCGACTGAAGAAGTCCTGACCGAGACCTGGAGCTATCAGTTGCCTGCCGATGAGTAACTCTCAAGTACAGCCAGAGACTCTGTCCGAGTATCTGGCGCATCTGCCGATGACCGACGAGCAGCGCGCGGAACTCGCGGGCTGCCAGTCGTTCAGCGAATTGCATGAACGCCTGTCGTCCTCGACATTCGACGCCCCTGCCGAAGCCGCCCAGGCTTCGGTGGGCAAGCGCCTGGTCCTGAGCACTGCCGAACAGCTGGAAGAAGCGGAAATGCTGGTGCTCGACGCCAGTGGTCGGGTCAGCCTCAAGGCCACCCCGCCGATCCGCCGCACCAAGGTGGTTCCGGAGCCGTGGCGCACCAATATTCTGGTGCGTGGCTGGCGCCGTATGACCGGTCGCACTAACCCGCCGCAGCCGCCGAAGGACGAGAATGTCCTGCCGGCCGCGCGCTGGCGCACCGTCGGTTCGATCCGTCGCTACATTCTGTTGCTGCTGATGCTCGGCCAGACCATCGTTGCCGGCTGGTACATGAAAGGCATCATGCCGTACCAGGGCTGGTCGTTCGTCGATCTCGATGAAGTCCTGCATCAGCCGCTGCTGCAAACGGCTACGCAAGTGCTGCCATATGCGCTGCAAACCAGCATCCTGATTCTGTTCGGGATTCTGTTCTGCTGGGTATCCGCCGGTTTCTGGACCGCACTGATGGGCTTCCTCGAATTGCTCACCGGTCACGATAAATACCGTATCTCCGGCAAAAGCGCCGGCAACGAGCCGATTGCCAAAGACGCACGTACCGCGCTGGTGATGCCGATCTGCAACGAAGACGTACCGCGCGTATTCGCCGGTCTGCGCGCAACGTTCGAGTCGGTCGCTGCTACCGGTGATCTCGATCGCTTCGACTTCTTCGTCCTCAGCGACAGTAATGACACGGACATTTGCGTTGCCGAACAGCAGGCCTGGCTGGACGTCTGCCGCGAAGCCAAAGGTTTCGGCAAGATTTTCTATCGCCGTCGCCGCCGTCGTGTGAAACGCAAGAGCGGCAACCTCGACGACTTCTGCCGTCGTTGGGGCGGTGACTACAAGTACATGGTCGTGCTCGACGCCGACTCAGTGATGAGCGGCGAGTGCCTGACCAGTCTGGTGCGCTTGATGGAAGCCACGCCGGACGCCGGGATCATCCAGACCGCGCCGCGTGCGTCGGGCATGGACACGCTGTATGCGCGTATGCAGCAGTTTGCGACCCGCGTATACGGCCCGTTGTTTACCGCCGGTCTGCACTTCTGGCAGTTGGGTGAATCCCACTACTGGGGTCACAACGCGATCATCCGCATGAAGCCGTTTATCGACCACTGCGCCCTGGCGCCGTTGCCGGGTAAAGGTGCTTTCTCGGGTGCGATTCTGTCTCACGACTTCGTTGAAGCGGCGCTGATGCGCCGTGCCGGTTGGGGCGTGTGGATTGCCTACGACTTGCCGGGCAGCTACGAAGAACTGCCGCCGAACCTGCTCGACGAACTCAAGCGTGACCGTCGCTGGTGCCACGGCAACCTGATGAACTTCCGTCTGTTCCTGGTCAAAGGCATGCACCCGGTGCACCGCGCGGTGTTCCTCACCGGCGTGATGTCGTACCTGTCGGCGCCCTTGTGGTTCTTCTTCCTGGTGTTGTCGACCGCGCTGCTGGCGGTGAACACGCTGATGGAGCCGCAGTACTTCCTTGAACCGCGTCAGCTCTATCCGCTGTGGCCACAATGGCACCCGGACAAGGCGATTGCGCTGTTCTCGACGACTATCGTGCTGCTGTTCCTGCCGAAACTGTTGAGCATCATCCTGATTTGGGCCAAGGGCGCGAAAGAGTTCGGCGGCAAGTTCAAGGTGACCCTGTCGATGCTGCTGGAGATGCTGTTCTCCATGCTGCTGGCGCCGGTGCGGATGATTTTCCACACGCGTTTCGTCCTGGCCGCGTTCCTCGGCTGGGCCGCGACCTGGAACTCGCCGCAACGTGACGACGACTCTACGCCTTGGAGCGAAGCGGTCAAACGCCACGGCCCGCAGACTCTGCTGGGCTTCTGCTGGGCACTGTTGGTGATCTGGCTGAACCCGAGCTTCCTCTGGTGGCTGGTGCCGATCGTCGGTTCGCTGATGCTGTCGATCCCGGTGTCGGTGATTTCCAGCCGTGTCGGTCTGGGCCTGAAGTCCCGTGACGAGAGCCTGTTCCTCATCCCTGAGGAATACAATCCGCCACAGGCGCTGCTGGCGACTGATCAGTACACCCACGAAAATCGTTACCACGCCCTCAACGACGGCTTCGTCCGCGCGGTGGTCGATCCACAGCAGAACGCTTTGGCGTGCTCGCTGGCGACTTCGCGTCACGGCCAGGCCGAGCCGATTGAATGGCTACGTCAGGAACGTGTGCGTCACGCGATCAAGGTCGGCCCGGCCGGGCTGAACAACCATGATCGCTTGCAATTGCTGAGCGACCCTGTGGCGCTGGCGCGTCTGCATGAGCAGGTCTGGGCCGAAGGTCATGCCGAGTGGCTGGATGCGTGGCGGGCGTCGGTGAAGGCCGATCCGCATGCGCCGCTGCTGCCGTTGCAGCCGGTGAGTTTGCAGGCTCAGCCGGCCTGATGAGAAAACCCCGCTAGCCAGCGGGGTTTTTTTATGGCGCTGAAAAGCCCCTCACCCTAACCCTCTCCCAAAGGGAGAGGGGACTGACCGAGTTGGATGTTCGAGTTACACCGACCTGATCCTGCTTTGCCGAATCCATAATCGACTCGAACTTTCAGGTCGGCGTATAGCTTGAGACACCTCGACCGGCCCCCTCTCCCTCCGGGAGAGGGTTGGGGTGAGGGGGTAGCCCTTGATTGTTAAACAAATCGTCCATTAAACCTTGTGCAAAAAAACGAGTGCGTTAGCATCCGTCCCCGAATTGGCGCACCCGGGCTTTTTTGCCCGTCACTGTTGGTTTTCGCGCCGCACACGCAATGGTTTTGGGGACTTGAAGATGAAGAAGTATCTGTCGATGCTGCTGGTCGGCGTCACGGCACTGGTTGCAGTCAATGCGGCGCAGGCTGGCGCAATCGATGACGCGGTCAAACGCGGCACGTTGAAAGTCGGTATGGACCCGACCTACATGCCGTTCGAAATGACCAACAAGCGCGGCGAAATCATCGGTTTCGAAGTCGACATCCTCAAAGCCATGTCCAAGGCCATGGGCGTCAAGCTGGAGCTGGTTTCCACCGGTTACGACGGCATCATCCCGGCACTGATGACCGACAAGTTCGACATGATCGGCAGCGGCATGACCCTGACTCAGGAACGCAACCTGCGCCTGAACTTCAGCGAACCGTTCATCGTGGTCGGCCAGACCCTGCTGATCCGCAAAGAGCTGGAAGGCACCATCAAGTCGTATAAAGACCTGAACACCGCCGACTATCGCATCACCTCCAAGCTCGGCACTACCGGCGAAATGGTCGCCAAGAAGCTCATCTCCAAAGCCAAGTACCACGGCTACGACAACGAGCAGGAAGCCGTGCTCGACGTGGTCAACGGCAAGGCTGATGCCTTCATCTACGACGCCCCGTACAACGTCGTTGCGGTGACCAAGGTCGGCGCCGGCAAACTGGTGTTCCTCGACAAGCCGTTCACCTACGAGCCTTTGGCGTTTGGTCTGAAGAAGGGTGACTACGACAGCATCAATTTCATCAATAACTTCCTGCACCAGATCCACGAAGACGGCACCTACGATCGCATCCATGACAAGTGGTTCAAGAGCACCGAGTGGCTCAAGGACATGGAATAACGCGCATCCGCTGATCGTTCCCACGCTCCGCGTGGGAACGCATCCTGTGACGCTCCGCGTCACGAACAGGCAGGGACGCAGAGCGTCCCGGGCGGCATTCCCACGCAGAGCGTGGGAACGATCATCCGAGAACCTGCAATGAAACAGAAAAAAGCCCAATGGCCCTGGCACGTCCTCACCGTGCTGGTGCTGGTCGGCCTGGCGGGCGCGTTGTATTACGCGACGTCGCTGATGTCCTACGAATGGCGCTGGAACCGTGTGCCGCAGTACTTCGCCTATCAGGCTGAAGAAACCCAGCGCGCCACGGACATTTCCACCGTCACTGAACTGGTGCGCAAGGGCAGCAGCGCGCAAGTCACCCTGCGCAATGACGCCGGTGACGAGCAGCACCTGACGGTCGACGAGAACAGCCTGCAATTCGCTCAGGGCGACGATGTGGCTGAAGGCGACGTCGTGGGCGTCACTCGACATTGGGCGGCAGGGCCGCTGCTGTGGGGGCTGTGGACGACGCTTTGGCTGTCGGTGGTGTCGGGGATTCTCGGGTTGCTGATCGGTCTCGTGACCGGCCTGTGCCGTCTGTCGAACAACCCGACCCTGCGCGACCTCTCGACCATCTATGTCGAACTGGTGCGCGGCACGCCGTTGCTTGTACAGATCTTCATTTTCTACTTCTTCATCGGCACGGTGATGAACCTGTCCCGCGAGTTCGCCGGGATCGCCGCGCTGTCGCTGTTCACTGGCGCTTACGTGGCGGAGATCATCCGATCCGGCGTGCAATCGATCGCCCGTGGCCAGAACGAAGCGGCGCGTTCGCTCGGTCTGAGCGCGGGTCAGTCGATGCGCCATGTGGTGTTGCCGCAAGCGCTGAAGCGCGTGCTGCCGCCACTGGCCGGGCAGTTCATCAGTCTGGTCAAGGACACCTCGCTGGTGTCGGTGATCGCCATCACCGAGCTGCTGAAAAGCGGCCGTGAAGTGATCACCACGTCGTTTTCGCCGTTCGAGATTCTGTTCTGCGTCGCCGGCCTGTACCTGTTGATCAACCTGCCGCTGTCGAAAATCGCCAGTCGGCTTGAGCGGAGGCTCGCGCAAAGTGATTGAAGTCCGCGATCTGGTAAAAGTCTTCGACACCCGTGGGCAAGTGGTGCGCGCGGTGGATAACGTCAGCACCACGGTGGCCAAGGGCGAAGTGCTGGTGGTGATCGGCCCGTCGGGTTCCGGCAAGTCGACCTTCCTGCGTTGCCTCAATGGCCTGGAAGAATTCGATTCCGGCTCGGTGAGCATCGACGGCCTGCAACTGGCCGACCCGAAAACCGACGTCAACGCCTACCGCCGCGAAGTCGGCATGGTCTTTCAGCATTTCAACCTGTTCCCGCACATGACCGTGCTGGAAAACCTCTGTCTGGCGCAGAAAGTCGTGCGCAAGCGCGGCAAGAAAGAGCGCGAAGCCAAGGCGATGGAATTGCTGCAAAAGGTCGGGATTGCACAGAAGGCCAACGAGTTTCCATCGCGCCTTTCCGGCGGACAACAGCAACGGGTGGCAATTGCCCGGGCGCTGGCGATGGAACCGAAGGTGATGCTGTTTGACGAGCCGACTTCTGCGCTCGACCCGGAAATGGTCGGCGAAGTGCTGGATGTGATGAAGAACCTGGCCGTGGAAGGCATGACCATGGTTTGCGTGACCCACGAGATGGGTTTTGCCCGGGAAGTGGCGGATCGGGGGTTGTTTTTCGATCACGGCAAATTGCTGGAAGATGCGTCCCCGGCGGAGTTCTTTGATGCGCCGAAGGATCCGCGCGCGCAGGCTTTCCTGCGTCAGGTCTTGTAGTAACTGATCGTTCCCACGCTCCGCGTGGGAATGCCGCCCGGGACGCTCCGCGTCCCTTTGCATGCGCGACGCGGAGCGCCGCAGGATGCATTCCCACGCAGAGCGTGGGAACGATCGTTGGACTAGACCTTGAAGCGCCCCACCAGCATCTGCAAATGCGTACCCAAGCGCGCCAGCTCAACGCTGGAAGCCGCGGTCTCTTCACTCGCCGCCGACGTCTGATCCGACACATCCCGCACATTCAGCACGCTACGGTTGATCTCTTCAGCCACCGCGCTCTGCTGCTCGGCCGCTGCCGCAATCTGCTGGTTCATCGCCTGGATCGCCGACACGGTGCGGGTGATGCTTTCCAGCGAACCACCGGCACGGCGGGTCAGCTCAACGCTGCTGTCGGTCAGGGTGCGGCTGTTGTCCATGATCGTTGCGACTTGCTGGGTGCCGTTCTGCAGGCCGACGATCAGTTCCTCGATTTCTTCGGTGGACTTCTGCGTACGTTGCGCGAGGCTGCGTACTTCATCGGCAACTACCGCGAAACCACGCCCGGCTTCACCGGCACGCGCAGCCTCGATGGCCGCGTTGAGGGCCAGCAGGTTGGTTTGCTGGGCCACCGACTTGATCACGTCGAGGACGCTGCCGATCTTGTCGCTTTCGCGCTTCAGCTCGCCCATGGCTTCGGTGGAATGCCCGACTTCAACGGCCAGGCGCTCGATCTGCGCGATGGCTTCGCCGACGACTTTGTCGCCCTCGCGGGCCTGTTGGTCAGCGGCGACAGCGGCTTCGGAAGCCTCTTCAGCGTTACGCGCGACTTCTTGCACGGTGGCGGCCATTTCGTTCATGGCCGTGGCGACCTGATCGGTCTCGATCTTCTGATTGTTGACCCCGGCGCTGGTCTGTTCGGTCACCGCCGACAGTTCTTCAGCGGCGCTGGCGATCTGCGTGACGCCATCGCTGATCCCGCCGATCAACTCGCGCAGGCCTTGGGTCATGCTTTGCATTGAGCGTTGCAACTGACCGAGTTCGTCGCGACGCTGCGAAACCAGATTGTGGGTCAGGTCGCCGGCGGCTACGCGCTCGGCGACTTTCAGGGTCTGGTTCAGCGGGATGATGATCTGGCGAGTGATCGCCCAAGCGGCGAGCAGACCGAACGCCACGGCCAGCAGAGTGGCGATGATCAACATGTTCTTGGCATGCGCGGCATCGGTGTCACGCACCACGGTTTGCGATTCGGTGAGCTTCTTGCTGACGTCGATGAGGATGTCGCCCTGCGTCGACATGCGCGCGGCGGCCTTGGCGTTGTTGACCTGCGAGTCGCGGAACTGCGCAACTGCCGCGCGATAGGCTTTGATCGAGTCCGTGGCTTGTTTCAGGTTGGCAATGTGCTGCTCCGGCAGTTTTGCCGGCAGGCTGTCGAGGTTTTTCAGGGCGTTGTCGATGGCGTCGAGCGCCGGTTGCTCGGCTTCGGCCTTGCCGCTGTAGGTGTAGCCGCGCACTTGGTAGCGGGCCTGCTGCAGCAGTTTGCTCAGCTCGATCACGCTGTTGAATTGCGCGACGCTGTCACCCGCCAGCATGGATTTTTCCACTTCGGCGACTTTCGCCACGGCATTGTCGGCACTGGCGCCGAGTTTGCTGCGGGCATCCTCGCGCTGCACGGTGGCCTGGGTCATGTCGGCAAAGGCGCGTTTGTACTCGGCGACGGCGGCCAGCTGTTGATCGACCATCGCCGCGTCGGACGGCTGTTCAATCAGGCTGCGTGCGGTTTGCAGGCCGCTGTCGAGTTTGTTCAGCAGATCGGTGACCGCGCCCGGGCCTTGTTCGCCACGGCGTGCTTCGTAGTCCAGACGCGCCAGGCGCAGATCCTTGGTCAGCTCGTTAAGGCTGGAGATAAACCCGAGTTTGTCACCGCGGCTGATGATGCCGCTCATGCCGGTCCAGCCGGTGAAGGTGATCAACAGTGTCAGCAACAGCACCAGGCCGAAACCGATTCCCAGCTTGCGTTTGACGCTGACGTTTCCAAGATTCTCGGCTAACCAACGGTACATGCGACGACTCCCCGACCACTAATTGGACTTATGGAGAGGGTATCGGCCGGATGATGGCAATCTGTAACGCCATTTATCTGCTGCGAAGAATCAGAAGAGCCGGGCGAGGAGGGCGGTGACGGCGGTTTCGACGCGCAGGATGCGTTCGCCGAGTTGCACCGGTTGCAGGCCCGATTTGGCCAGCAAATCTATTTCGTAGGGGATCCAGCCACCTTCGGGACCGATGGCCAGGGTGACGGGTTCGCTGAGGGCGCGTGGGCACGGCGGGTAGTTACCGGGGTGGCCGACCAGCCCGAGGGTGCCTTCGGTAATTGCCGGCAGCCGGTCTTCAACGAAAGGCTTGAAGCGCTTCTCAATGATGATTTCCGGCAGCACGGTGTCGCGCGCCTGTTCGAGGCCGAGGATCAAATTTTCGCGAATCGCTTCAGGCTCAAGAAACGGCGTCTGCCAGAAACTCTTCTCGACCCGATAGCTGTTGACCAGAATCACCTTCGACACGCCCATGGTCGCCACGGTCTGGAACACCCGGCGGAGCATCTTCGGACGCGGTAGTGCGAGCACCAGCGTCAGCGGCAGTTTGGCCGGTGGCGGCTGATCGAAAGATACACTCAGTTCGGCTTCACCCGCTTCGAGGCGCAGTAGTTCAGCCGTGCCCATCAGCCCGTTGATGCGGCCGACGCGCAGGCTGTCACCGACTTCCGAGCGATGGACTTCCTGCATATGGGTCAGGCGTCGATCACGCAGGACTACGCGGTCGGCCGCAATGAAGTCGGCCTCTTCGAGCAACAGCAGGTTCATGCCTGGGTCGCTGGCGGCTGGTCGTTGTGGTCGTCGGCCGGGTTCTCGTCCGGGCGTTCGCGTTTGCTGATCAAACCACCGAACAGAATGCCGATTTCAAACAGCATCCACATCGGCACGGCCAGCAGGGTCTGCGAGAAGATGTCCGGCGGCGTCAGGATCATGCCGACCACGAAGCAGCCGATGATCACGTACGGGCGGATTTTCTTCAGGTATTTGACGTCGACCACGCCGATCCACACCAGCAGTACCACGGCCACCGGGATCTCGAAGGCCACGCCGAAGGCGAAGAACAGCGTCATGACGAAATCGAGGTAACTGGCGATGTCGGTCATCATTTCCACGCCGGCCGGGGTGGCCGCAGCGAAGAACTTGAAGATCAGCGGGAACACGAAGTAATAGGCGAACGCCATGCCGGTGTAGAACAGCAGAATGCTGGAGACCAGCAACGGCACCGCGATGCGCTTCTCATGCTTGTACAGGCCCGGCGCGATAAAGCCCCAGATCTGATGCAGGATCACCGGGATCGCGAGAAACAGCGACACCATCATCGTCAGCTTCAGCGGCGTCAGGAACGGCGACGACACGTCGGTGGCGATCATCGTCGCGCCGACCGGCAGGTACTGGCGCAGCGGTGTCGAGACGAAGGTGTAGATCTGCTGGGTGAACGCAAACAGTCCGGCGAAGATGATGAAGATCGCCGCCACACAACGCAGCAGACGGGTGCGCAACTCGGTGAGGTGCGAAACCAGCGGCATGTGCTGGTCGTTTTCGGGGAGATCGCTCATGGGGCTCGCGGCGGCAGAGTAGGGTCGTGAGGCGCGGGTGTAATCGGCGCGGCGGTTGGGGCTACGTGTTCAACCGAAGGCTCTGCAGTTTCAGGCACAGATTCAGTCGGCGCGACAACTGCGGCAGGTGCAGGTGCAGATGTCGGTGCGGTTGGTGCATGAATCGTTTGCTGCCCGACATGTTCGACTTCAACCGGGGTCGGCTCCTGCTGAACCGGATTGAAAATCTTCCGCGCCTCCTGCTCCAGCGACAGAATGTGCTCGTTGTGCAGTTGCCGACGAATCTCGTCGGCACCTATTTCACGTTCAACTTCCTGTTTGATCGCGTTGAAGCTGCGCTTCAGCCGTCCGACCCACAGGCCAGCGGTGCGCGCAGCACCCGGCAAGCGCTCGGGGCCCAGCACCAGCAGGGCCACGAGGCCGACGAGCAGCAGTTCAGAGAAGCTGATACCAAACATTAGTCAGTGCTCACACGTCTTTGCGGATCGGCTCTTCGACTTTCTGCGCCTGCACGTCGATGGTGTGCGGCGGGTTGGCCTGAGCGGTGGTTTGCGGCTGCACCGGTGGCACTGGCTGCGCAGGCGTCACGGTTGGATCAGCGGCCGGTTTTTCATCGTCGTTCATGGCTTTGCGGAAGCCCTTGATCGACTCGCCAACGTCGGTGCCGAGGTTTTTCAGTTTCTTGGTGCCGAACACCAGCACCACGACAACCAGAATGACGATCCAGTGTTTCCAGTCAAAAATGCCCATGTTGCTGTTCCTCTCTAGAAATTGTTCAGGCGGACGGACGCGAGGCTTTCTCGACGTGTCCGGACAGGCCGAAGCGGCGATCCAGTTCATCCAGCACAGCCTGTGGATGCTGCCCCAGTTGGGCGAGCATGACCATGCTATGGAACCACAGGTCGGCGGTCTCGTAGATCACGTCGCTGCAGTCGCCGCTGATGGCGGCGTCCTTGGCGGCAATAATGGTTTCGACCGACTCTTCGCCGACTTTCTCCAGAATCTTGTTCAAACCCTTGTGATACAGACTAGCCACATACGAGCTGTCGGCGGCTGCGCCTTTGCGCTCTTCGAGCACTTGCGCCAGGCGGGTCAGGGTGTCACTCATGTTTGTGTCCTGCGGAATAGATGGCGTGCGGGTCTTTCAGGACCGGGTCGACTGTCTTCCAGTCGCCGTTTTCGAAGACACGGTAAAAGCAGCTTTGACGGCCGGTATGGCAAGCGATGTCGCCGATCTGTTCAACCATCAGGATGATCACGTCGGCGTCACAGTCCAGACGCATTTCATGCAAGGTCTGCACATGGCCGGACTCTTCGCCCTTGCGCCACAGCTTGCCACGGGAACGTGACCAGTAGATGGCACGGTTTTCCGCAGCGGTCAGTTCCAGCGCCTCGCGGTTCATCCAGGCCATCATCAGCACGCGTCCGGTCTTGTGATCCTGGGCAATCGCCGGCACCAGGCCATCAGCGTCCCACTTGATCTCGTCCAGCCAGTTTTTCATCTTCAATTCCCGAAACGCAGCTACAAGCTTTGAGCTTCACGCTGCAAGTAAAAGCAGATTGCGGTGTTCCAGTATCGTCAGGCTTGCAGTTCGCAGCTTATAACTTGCAGCTGATTCGTGCTATCGGCGAACGACCAGATACAAGCCGACTGCCACCATGATTCCGGCCGGCCAATGCCCCAATTCGTGCAATGGGCCACCGATGGCGAGGATCACCCCGCCGGCCAGATGCGCGCAACCGAGCAGGCGCAGGAACCAGTCGTCCTTGCGTTTGTGCCACGGTGGCGGCGGGTCGTAGGCGTGCGGCTGGGACATGCGTTCGAGCAGATCGCGGGCCATATTCGCCAGGTGCGGCAGTTGCTCGAACTGGCTCTGCACGTTGCCGAGCAAGGCTTTCGGGCTGACGCGTTCGCGCATCCAGCGTTCGAGGAACGGCTGCGCGGTGTTCCACAGATCCAGATCCGGGTACAGCTGACGGCCGAGGCCTTCGATGTTCAGCAGGGTCTTTTGCAGCAGCACCAACTGCGGCTGCACTTCCATGTTGAAGCGCCGCGCGGTCTGGAACAGGCGCATCAGCACCTGGCCAAATGAAATATCTTTTAACGGTTTTTCGAATATCGGTTCGCACACCGTACGGATCGCCGCTTCGAATTCGTTGAGTTTGGTTTCTGCCGGTACCCAGCCCGAATCAATGTGCAATTGCGCCACACGCCGGTAGTCACGCTTGAAGAAGGCGAACAGGTTGCGCGCCAGGTAATCCTGGTCTTCCGGGGTCAGGCTGCCGACGATACCGCAGTCGATCGCGATGTACTGCGGGCTCCACGGGTTGACGGTGCTGACGAAGATGTTGCCCGGGTGCATGTCGGCGTGGAAGAAGCTGTCGCGGAATACCTGGGTGAAGAAGATCTCCACGCCGCGCTCGGCGAGCATTTTCATGTCGGTGCGCTGATCGGCGAGGGTCGCCAGATCCGTCACCTGAATGCCGTAGATGCGCTCCATCACCAGCACTTTCGGCCGGCACCAGTCCCAATAGACTTGCGGCACATACAGCAGCGGCGAACCCTCGAAGTTGCGCTTCAACTGGCTGGCGTTGGCCGCCTCGCGCAGCAGATCCAATTCGTCGTAAATGGTTTTTTCGTAGTCCTGGACCACGTCGACCGGATGCAGCAAACGCGCGTCGGCCGAGAGTTTTTCAGCGGCGCGGGCGAGGATGAACAGCCACGCCAGATCCTGCGCGATGATCGGCTTGAGGCCCGGGCGGATCACCTTGACCACCACTTCTTCGCCGGTTTTCAGCTGCGCGGCATGCACCTGCGCCACCGAGGCCGAAGCCAGCGGCTCGACGTCGAAACGGCTGAAGACGTCGCTGATCTTCTTGCCGAGCTGCTCTTCAATCAGCTTGATCGACAGCTGCGAGTCGAACGGCGGCACGCGGTCCTGCAACAGCATCAGCTCATCGGCGATGTCTTCCGGCAGCAGGTCGCGGCGGGTCGAAAGAATCTGCCCGAACTTGATGAAAATCGGCCCGAGATCCTGCAACGCCAGGCGCAGGCGCGCGCCCCGGCTCAGGTCCAGCGGCTTGCGCGGGAACCAGCGCCACGGCAGTACATAGCGCAGCGCCAGGAGAAACCACGGCAACGGCAGATCGAACAGCAGGTCATCGAGGCGGTAGCGGATCACGACGCGCTGGATGCGCAACAGACGGCGGACGGCAAGCAGCTTCATGCGTTATCGCTTGGGTCGAGGGATCGGGAAAGGCGCTCGAAACGCGCCTCGAGACGTTCCAGATCAAGTTTGATCCGGTCCAGTTCGCTGAACCGTGCTTCGGCTTCGCGTTGCCCGACGAGGGTGCGCGATTCTTCGGCGAGGTATTCGGCGAGGTTCTGGTTAAGGCTGGCAAATCCTTGTTGATACCAGCGCGCGCGGCTGCGCAGATGGCCGCTAATCAATTGCGTGGCGACAGGTCCCAGCCAGCGCGAGAGTTCGTACTCCCAGTCCAGCTCAAGATCCTGCAGTACGCCGGCCAGCTCCAACAGCACGCCGCTGTCGCCATCAAGCTCGACTTCCGGGGCGTGCAACACCGCGGTCTTGTCTTTGCTCACGGCCAGCTTGATCAGGCTGGAGGCTGGCGCACGCAGGGTGCAGTCGACACCGGTTTCCCAATGGGACGCCAGCATCAAGCCTTCGTCGCTCGGCAGAATGAACAGTTGCAGCGCCGGGCTGCGGCAGTCGACGGCGATTACTTTGCCGGTCAAATGCGCCAGGCGCGGCAGTGCCGTGCTGTCGAGACGCAGCACTCGGTTGAGGCCGAGTTCAACGCTGGCGAGCAGCCCGGTGAGCAACATCAGGGTTTGATGCCACGGTGCAGGGCGACGATGCCTGCGGTCATGTTGTGATAGGTCACGCGGTCGAAACCGGCGTCGACCATCATCGACTTCAACGTTTCCTGATTCGGGTGCATGCGGATCGATTCGGCCAGGTAGCGATAGCTTTCCGAGTCGTTGGTGATCAGCTTGCCCATCAGTGGCATGAAGGCGAACGAATAGGCGTCGTAGGCTTTCGACATCAGCGCGTTGGTCGGCTTGGAGAATTCCAGCACCAACAGACGTCCACCAGGCTTGAGCACGCGCAGCATCGAACGCAGGGCGTCTTCCTTGTGCGTCACGTTGCGCAGGCCGAAGGCGATGGTCACGCAGTCGAAGTGATTGTCCGGGAACGGCAGTTTTTCTGCGTCCGCCTGAACGAATTCGACGTTGCCGGCGACACCCAGATCGAGCAGACGATCACGGCCGACCTTGAGCATCGATTCGTTGATGTCGGCCAATACCACCTGACCGGTAGGGCCGACCAGATGCGAGAATTTTTTGGTCAGGTCACCGGTACCGCCGGCGATGTCCAGCACGCGGTTACCGCTGCGCACGCCCGACAATTCGATCGCGAAACGCTTCCATAGACGGTGCATGCCGCCCGACAGAAGGTCGTTCATCAAGTCGTACTTGGCGGCTACCGAGTGGAAAACCTCAGCGACTTTTTCCGCTTTCTGGCTTTCCGGAACGTTTTTGAAGCCGAAGTGAGTGGTGGGTTCGGCATCGCTGCCTTTGCGCTGATCAGTCATATCGCTGTCACCAAAAGAGAATGCGCGACATTCTAATCCCCAAGCCATGCTTTGTCTTGGAATGGCTAAAGGTAAGATGGGCAACCTTCGGGACGATTTGCCGCAGCAGCGGTCAAGATTTACCGACACATCTTTTTCAATCAGGAGTCCTGTAATGGCCAAAATCACTGTTGAGCGTGCCCACAACCTGGGCAAGGAAGCCGCCCGCGAGAAGGCCGACAAGCTGGCGCAGAAACTCTCCGATCAATACGGCCTCGAGCCGCAATGGTCGGGCGACACCCTGAACCTCAAGCGCTCGGGCGTGAAAGGCGCGGTGCATGTGGCGGACGATTCGATCAAGGTGGATGTGGAACTGGGCATCATGATGTCGGCCATGAGCGGCATGATCAAAGCCGAGATCGAGAAGGCCCTCGATAAAGCGTTAGTCTGATTTCCGCCTGAAATACGATCCCCTGTAGGAGTGAGCCTGCTCGCGATAGCGGTCTGTCAGTCGACATCATTTTTGACTGATACACCGCTATCGCGAGCAGGCTCACTCCTACATTTGTTTTGTGTTCGGCCAGAGGTTCATGTCAGTTGTTAGGGTGCCGTTTCTAATTTTTCTACCTACTTTGTGCCAGAGCCCGACACTTTCGCGGGCAGTTCCTCAAACCTTCTGCGCGTGAGGTGCACCATGGCCAAAGTTATTTTGAAGAAAAAAATCGACGCTTCGACTTCTGCTCTGAGCGACGTCAAATCCTATGCCCGCAAGATCTGGCTGGCAGGCCTGGGGGCCTACGCCAAGGTCGGCCAAGAGGGCAGCGACTACTTTCAAGAGTTGATCAAGGCTGGTCAAACTGTTGAAAAGAAAGGCAAAAAAGTCGTGACTGAAAAACTCGAAGCGGCCAACGCCGAGATCGATGAAGCGAAGGGCGAAGTGAGTTCTTTCAAAGGTCGCGTCGAAGTTCAACTCGACAAGGTCGAGAAGGCGTTCGACTCCCGTGTAGCAAGTGCCTTGAATCGTATCGGCATTCCGTCTAAACATGACGTTGAGACACTCTCTGCTAAGCTCGATGAGCTGACGGCATTGCTCGAACGCGTCGCGCGTAAATCTTAAGGAGAACGGGATGGCTGGTAAAAAGAACACCGATAAAGAAGGCAGCTCGTGGATCGGGAAAGTCGAAGACTACTCCCGCAAAATCTGGCTGGCTGGTTTAGGCGTGTACTCGAAGATCGACACTGACGGCAGCAAGCTCTTCGATACATTGGTCAAAGACGGCGAGAAAGCCGAGAAGCTCACCAAGTCCGCAGTCGGCAAAAAAGTCGATGCTGCCAAGGATTCCGCTTCTTCGGCCAAGTCGCGCATCAGCGGCGTGAAAGATCGCGCACTGGGCAAGTGGGACGAGCTGGAAGGGGCTTTCGACAAGCGCCTGAACAGCGCGATTTCGCGCCTGGGCGTACCGAGCCGCAATGAGGTCAAGGCACTCAACAGCAAGGTCGACACGCTGACCAAACAGATCGAAAAACTCACCGGTCTGAAAGCCCAGCCTGTGGCGGCGAAAACTGCGGCAGCCAAACCGGCAGCTAAAACCGCCGCGGCCAAACCTGCAGCGAAAACTGCAGCCAAGCCACTGGCCAAAGCAGCGGCTAAACCCGCAGCCAAAGCAGCGGCCAAGCCTGCAGCCAAAACCGCTGCCGCCAAGCCAGCAACCAAAGCCGCCGCCAAACCGGTTGCGGCCAAAACCGCTGCGAAACCGGCCGCTAAACCTGCGGCCAAAACTGCAGCGAAACCAGCCGCCAAGCCTGCCGCGAAGACCGCTGCCGCCAAACCGGCTGCCAAGCCAGCAGCCAAGCCAGCAGCCAAACCAGCTGCGGCGAAAAAACCGGCAGTGAAAAAACCGGCCGCGCCGAAAGCCGCAGCGCCGAAGCCAGCAGCACCTGCTGCAGCCAAGCCGGCAACCCCGGCAGCGCCGGTGAGTGCGTCGAACTCCGCCGCGGCACCGACTCCGGTGGCTACCCCGACTGTTGCATCGACGCCGTCGACGCCAACCAGTCAGTCCTGATTTTTCAGGGCAAAACAAAACGCCCAGCCTGTGAAGGTCGGGCGTTTTTGTATCTGAATTCCAACAGCCCCTCACCCTAGCCCTCCCGAAACGTCGGACCGCCCATAGGGAGAGGGGACCGAACGAGGTGTCTCACGCTATACGCCGACCTGAAAGACCTTATCGATTATGGATTCGGTAACGCACTGTCAGGTCGGCGTACTTCTACAGCATCCCCCAATCAGTCCCCTCTCCCTCTGGGAGAGGGTTAGGGTGAGGGGCTTTTGATTTCAGTCGTGATCTTCAAGGTATTGCAGGGCCATCCGCTCCGTGGCGACCTTCACCGGCGGCAGTAGATGCGGCGCCACCAGCATCATGATCTGATAAACCACCAATCGAACCTCACCCTCACGATCCAGAATCCGCTGATAATCCAGCGAAAACAGCAGCGTCATGGTGATCTGCTCCACCAACTGCCCCAGCGCCTGTGTATCACTGACCAACTGCCCCGAAGCCTTCAATCGCGCCAACAACGACGCCAGCGTGCGCTTCAGGGCATTGAGCAGCTGTCGAATCCCCTTGGCCAGTTTCGGCAACCGCCCCGCCAGGTTCGACAGGTCCTGAAACAGGAAGCGGTACTGCGCCAACCGCTCGACGATCAAATGCAAAAACAGCCAGTAATCTTCCGGCGCCAGTTCCACATCCGCCGGCGGATCGAGCAGTGGCGCCAGTTCATTCTGGAAGCGTTCGAACAAGCCGAGAATCAGCGGCTCTTTGCCGTGGAAGTGGTAGTAGAGGTTGCCCGGGCTGATGCCCATTTCGTTGGCCACCTCCATGGTGGAGACGTTCGGCTCGCCCTTTTCGTTGAACAGTTGCAAAGCACATTCGAGAATCCGGTCGCGGGTTTTCATCCAGTCTTCTTAGAAAAGTTCGGTTAAGCGTCAGCGCACACGCACGTAAGTACCGGGCGCTGCCTCCATCGGTGGATAGTTCGGGTTGCCGAGGGTGAACGAGGTTTCGTGCTGCGCCCCCGAGCGTTGCTGAATCCATTCCAGCCACTGCGGCCACCAACTGCCGTCGACGTGTTTGCCGTCGTAGTACCAGGCGCGGGGGTCGCTGCTCATCTTGCCGTTCTCGACGTAGGCGGCTTTCGGGTTGCTCGGCGGGTTGAGAATGCTCTGCACATGGCCGCTGTTGGACAGCACGAAACGGCGCTCGCCACCGAGCAGCAGGGTCGAGCGATACACCGCGTCCCACGGCGTGATGTGGTCATTCATACCGGCCACACTGAAACTGTCGACAGTGACCTTCTGCAGATCGATCGGCGTGCCGCACACTTCCAGCCCACCCGGATGGGTCAACGGGTTGTGCTTGAAGAAGTCCAGCAGGTCGCCGTGAAACGCCGCCGGCAGACGGGTGTTGTCGTTGTTCCAGTAGAGGATGTCGAAGGCTGGCGGCTCTTTGCCCAACAGGTAATTGTTGACGAAGTAGCTCCAAATCAAATCGTTGGGGCGCATCCAGGCGAAGACTTTGGCCATGTCGCGACCATCGAGCACACCCTTTTGATACGAGCGGCGCTTGGCCGCTTCGAGGGTTTGTTCGTCGGCGAACAGCGTGGCCGAGGTTTCGATTTCACTGTCGAGCAGGCTGACCAGATACGTTGCGCTGGAGACGCGGCGCAGTTGCCGCTTGGCCTGCAAATGCCCTTGCAGCGCGGCGATGGTCAGCCCGCCAGCGCAAGCGCCCATCAGATTGACCTCGCGGGCGCCAGTGATCGCCCGGCAGATGTTCATCGCCTCTTCCACCGCTTCGACATACGTCGAAAGGCCCCATTCGCGATGGCGCACATCGGGGTTGCGCCAACTGATCATGAAGGTCTGCAAACCGTTTTTCAGCGCGTACTGAACGAAGCTGTTGTGCGGGCTCAGGTCGAAAATGTAGTACTTGTTGATTTGCGGTGGCACCACCAGCAGCGGCTTGGCGTACTGCTTTTCGCTCATCGGCTTGTACTGGATCAACTCCAGCAGATCGTTGCGGAACACCACCGAGCCGTTAGTGGTGGCGACGGTCTTGCCGACCTCGAAAGCCTGTTTGGTCACCTGGCGCGGCAGGCCATCGTTGTGCAGCAGGTCATCGAACAAATGGCTGAGGCCGCGCACCAGACTGTGCCCGCCGGAGTTGAACAGCTCCTTGACCGCCAGCGGGTTGAGCAGGGTGTTGGACGGCGCCACGGCGTCGTTGAGCAGGGTGAAGGCGAAGTGCGCACGAGCGCGATCGTCCGGGCTCATGTTGCTTTCATCGATCCAGCTTTTGACCTGCTTCTGCCAGGCCAGATACGCCTGCAGGCTACGCCGGTAGAACGGGTTGAGGCTCCACGCCGGATCGGCGAAACGGTTGTCGTTCGGGTTGGTCGGGTGCAGGGTTTCACCGAGCAGCACGCGGCCCAATTGACCGCCGAGTTTCAACGCGTGCTTCGCACTGTGAATGGGGTTGCGCAGGCCATGGGCGGCGACACTGCGCAAGGTCGAGATCAAATCCCGCCCACGCAGGCCGGTGATCGCACTTTGTGCGTTGATAAACACGGCGGGGCTGGGCACCACGCCCGTCGCTGGTTTGTCGCGCATGACTCAACACTCCTTCGTCTTCAGGCCAAAAACACACTCACCGAACCAGAACACCATAGACGCTGTTGCGGGTTGCTGCCTGCGCGGCGTCCTGCCGCGCACTCTTTGCCAAAGGCCTGCATAAAGCCTGCCGCCGGGGTTAACCGCCGAGCGGTGTCGGATGCGGATGCATTACCGCGCGCTGCCGCTCCTCCTGAAGAAACTTCATGATGATCGGCGCCACGGCTTCGGCGCGGGTAATCAGGAACAGATGACCGTCGTCGATGATGTGCAGTTGGGCGTTGGGAATGCGCCAGGCGAGCATGCGCATGTTGATCAACGGGATCAGCGGATCGTCATCGCCGGCCAGCACCAGCGTCGGCTGATGGATCTTGTGCAGCCAGTGAATGCTGGTCCAGCCGAGACCGGCGAACAGCTGCCAGTAGTAACCGAGCTTGCCCGCTGAACGCACTTTCGCCGCGTGGCTGGCGGCCAGTGTCGGGTCGCGACGAAACGAGCCGCCGTAGATCAGCGGTGCGATGCGGATCACATGGGACGGCTGGATGTAGCGCCGCGGACTGGCCATCATCCACAGCACTTTCGGTTTGCCCGGCACCATCACCGCACCGGCCGCGGTCGCCGCCAGCACCAGTTTCTTGCAGCGCTCGGGGTAGTCATAGGCGAACTGCTGCGCGAGCGCGCCGCCCCACGACACGCCAATGACGTTGACCTGACCGTAGTCGAGGTAATCGAGCATGCGCGAGGTCAGCTTGGCCAGCCCGGGAAAGCGATACGGCCGGTTCGGCGTGGAGGAACCGCCGACACCGGGCACGTCGAAGGCGATCACTTCCAGATCCGGGTCCAGTGCCGCGACAAACGGAAACACCAGCTCCAGGTTGGCGCCGATGCCGTTGAAAATCAGCAAGGGCGTCAAGTGAGGCTTGCCGGGGCGCACCGCCGTGCGGAGGGTCTGGCCATCCAGATCGACGGTACGGAATATGAACGGTTGCGGCATGCGTCAGGCCCTGTGGATTTCAAGTACACCCGATCCCCTGTGTAGGAGCTGCCGAAGGCTGCGATCTTTTGATCTTGATTTTAAAAACAGAATCAAAAGATCGCAGCCTTCGGCAGCTCCTACAGGGAAGGGGTGGTGTCAGTTACCGCTCGTGAACGTAAGTGCCCGGCGATGCTTCACCCGCCGGGTACGCCTTGTTGCCCAGTTTCAGCGGGGCCTTTTTCAGGTTGCCCGAGCGTTCGGCCTGCCACGCCTGCCAGTACAGCCACCAGGAATCGGTGTGCTTGGTCGAGTTTTCCTGCCATTCATCGGCATTCGCGGCCATCTCTTCGCCGGTCATGTAGCGCGACTTCGGGTTGCCCGGCGGGTTCAGAATGCTCTGGATATGCCCGCTGCTCGACAGCACGAATTCGACTTTGCCACCGAACAACTGCGCCGACTTGTAGCAGGACTTCCACGGGGTGATGTGGTCGTTGGTGCCGGCCAGCGAGAAGATATCGGCCGTGACCTGCTTGAGGTCGATCGGCGTGCCGCACACTTCCAGTGCATTCGGGCGAATCAGTGGGTTGTTTTTGAACATCTCGATCAGGTCACCGTGGAACGCGGCGGGCAACCGTGTGGTGTCGTTGTTCCAGAACAGGATGTCGAACACCGGCGGCTCGTTGCCGAGCAGGTAGTTGTTGACCCAGTAGTTCCAGATCAGGTCATTGGGACGCATCCACGCAAAAACCTTGGCCATGTCTTTGCCTTCGAGCACGCCGGCCTGATACGAGTGGCGCTTGGCGGCCTCCAGGGTCTGCTCGTCGACGAACAGGGCGACGTCGCTGTCCAGCGTCGTGTCGAGCACGCTGACCAGCAGCGTGAGGGCATTGACCTTCTTCTCGCCGATCGCCGCGTAGTGGCCGAGCAGGGCGGTGCAGGTGATGCCGCCGGAGCAGGCGCCGAGCATGTTCACGTCTTTGCTGCCGGTGATCGCGGTGACCACGTCGACGGCTTCCTTCAGCGCATCGATATACGTCGACAGGCCCCACTCGCGCTGGGCCTTGGTCGGGTTGCGCCAGCTGACGATGAACGTCTGCACGTTATTGCGCAGGCAGAAGCGCGCCAGACTCTTGTCCGGGCTCAAATCGAATACGTAGAACTTGTTGATCTGCGGCGGCACCACCAGCAATGGACGCTCGTGGACTTGCTCGGTGATCGGCTTGTACTGGATCAGCTCCAGCACGTCGTTGCGAAACACCACCGCGCCGTCGGTGACGCCAAGGCTCTTGCCGACCTCGAACGCGCCCATGTTGACCTGGCTCGGCATGCCGCCGTTGTGGACCAGATCCTTGGCCAGGTGCGAGAGGCCATCGAGCAGGCTCTTGCCGCCGGTTTCGAAGAAGCGTTTGACCGCGGCCGGGTTGGCGGCGGTGTTGGTCGGGGCCATGGCTTCGGTCATCAGGTTGATGACGAAGTGGCCGCGGGCAATGTCTTTGGGTGACAGGCTGCTGTCATCGATCCAGGCATGGAGTTCCTTGCGCCACGCCAGGTAAGTTTGCAGATAACGTTTGTAGAGCGGGTTCTGGCTCCACGCAGGATCGGCGAAGCGACGGTCATCGCCAGCCGGTTGCAGTTCGGATTTGCCAAACAACACGTTCTTCAGTTCGAGGCCGAAATGGGTGACGTGTTTGACACTATGGATCGGTTGTCTGATGGCCTGTTTCAGCACCATACGAGCAGAGGCCAGCAGATCCTTTCCGCGTAGCCCAACGACGGGATTCAGCCCCAGGGTGTTTTCCGAGGCTTGGTACTTCAAGTCATCGTTATTCTTGTTACTCATCTACGACGCTCCATTGTCCTGAGACGAGTACCCGGTTTTCTGCTGTGCAGTTCCACAGCCAATGCCAGGTACTACTGCTCGGGTGACCGTTAATTCTGCATAGCTGCTTTACAGTCGTAGAGCACTGCAGGGAACTTGCCAGCTCCATTGGTTACCCGAGTTTAATTTTTTTCGCAAGCAGGCCGATCCTCGGCCATACAGCAGAGCATTCAAACAGATGAATTTAGAAAATGCCCTCTAAAGAGCGCGAGGCACGGGCTAGAGCATCAGCTTGACGACTGACTCGTTCGGATCGCGGGTCTTGCCCGCCGCTTTGAGCTCGGCCAGATAATCGGCCCAGAGTGCGTCATAACGTCGCCCCAGCTCGTAGAGATAATCCCAGGTGAACAAGCCGCTGTCGTGACCGTCGTCGAAGGTCAGTTTCAGTGCGTACTGACCGGCCGGTTCCAGCTTGGTCAGACCGACGTTGATCTTGCCAAATTGCAGGATCGGTTTGCCGTGACCCTGGACCTCGGCGGAGGGGGAGTGCACGCGCAGAAATTCGGCGGGCAGGGTGTATTCCTCGCCGGACGCGTAAGTGAGCGTCAAGGTTTTCGAGGCTTTGTGCAGTTTGATGTCGGTGGGGATTTGAGTCATGGGCTGGCGTCCGATGTGTGGGCGACCCTTGAGCAAATGTGGGAGCGAGCTTGCTCGCGAAAGCGGTGTGTCAGACAACATTGATGTCGACTGACACGGCCTCTTCGCGAGCAAGCTCGCTCCCACAGGGTCCGCTACTGCTGTAAGTATGGCTTACAGGATATAACGGGACAGGTCTTCGTTCTGCGCCAATTCGCCGAGGTGGCTGTTGACGTATTCGGCGTCGATCAGAATCGGCTTCTCATCGTGGGTGCTGGCCAGATCGCCGGCACTGAACGACACCTCTTCGAGCAAACGCTCAAGCAGCGTGTGCAGACGACGGGCACCGATGTTCTCGGTCTTCTCGTTGACCTGCCAGGCGATCTCCGCCAGACGCTTGATGCCTTCGGGCTGGAACTGGATGTTCAGGCCTTCGGTTTTCAGCAGCGCGCAGTATTGCTCGGTGAGCGAAGCGTGCGGTTCGCTGAGGATACGTTCGAAGTCCGACGGGCTCAGCGCTTTGAGTTCGACGCGGATCGGCAGACGACCTTGCAGCTCAGGCACCAGATCGCTCGGCTTGCTCAGGTGGAACGCACCGGACGCGATGAACAGGATGTGATCGGTTTTGACCATGCCCAGTTTGGTGTTGACGGTGCAGCCTTCGATCAGCGGCAGCAGGTCGCGCTGTACGCCTTCACGGGAGACATCGGCGCCGCCGACGTTACCGCGCTTGGCGACTTTGTCGATCTCGTCGATGAACACGATGCCGTGCTGTTCAACCGCTTCCAGCGCTTTGGCCTTCAGCTCTTCTTCATTGACCAGACGCCCGGCTTCTTCATCACGCACCAGCTTCAACGCTTCTTTGACCTTGAGCTTGCGCGCCTTCTTCTTGCCCTTGCCCATGTTGGCGAACAGCGACTGCAACTGGTTGGTCATTTCTTCCATGCCGGGCGGCGTGGCGATTTCGATGCCGGCCACTTCGGCGACTTCGATCTCGATTTCCTTGTCATCCAGCTGACCTTCGCGCAGGCGCTTGCGGAACAGCTGGCGGGTGTTGGAATCGGAGCTTGGTGCTTCTTCGTTGCTGAAACCCATGCGCGCCGGCGGCAGCAGTGCGTCGAGGATACGATCCTCGGCAGCGTCCTCGGCGCGATGACGCACGCGGGTCATTTCCTGCTCGCGGAGCATCTTGATCGCAGCATCGGCCAGATCACGGATGATCGATTCGACGTCACGGCCGACGTAGCCGACTTCGGTGAACTTGGTCGCTTCGACCTTGATGAACGGCGCGTTGGCCAGTTTCGCCAGACGACGGGCGATCTCGGTTTTACCGACACCGGTCGGGCCGATCATCAGGATGTTTTTCGGGGTCACTTCAACACGCAGCTCTTCAGGCAGCTGCATGCGGCGCCAGCGGTTGCGCAGGGCAATCGCGACGGCGCGCTTGGCATCGTCCTGGCCGATGATGTGGCGGTTGAGTTCGTGGACGATTTCGCGGGGAGTCATGGACATAATAATTGACGGTCCTCAAGCAGAAACAAGCCGTGGCACAGGGCCGCGTCAGGCTTATTCAGCGAGATCCTGCTCCTCAATGGTCTGAGTGTGGTTGGTGAATACACAGATGTCGCCGGCGATGCCAAGGGCGGTTTCGACGATTTCGCGGGCCGACAGGTCGGTCTTTTTCAGCAGCGCGCTGGCCGCGGCTTGCGCATAGCCGCCGCCGGAACCCATGGCGATCAGGCCATCTTCAGGTTCGACCACGTCACCGTTGCCGGTGATGATCAGCGAGGCGTCCTTGTTGGCAACCGCGAGCATGGCTTCGAGGCGGCTCAGGGAGCGGTCGGTACGCCATTCTTTGGCGAGTTCGACAGCGGCGCGCACCAGGTGGCCCTGATGTTTTTCTAGCTGGCCTTCGAAACGTTCGAAGAGGGTAAAGGCGTCGGCGGTGGCACCGGCAAAACCGGCGATGACCTGGCCGTGGTACAGGCGACGGACTTTTTTCGCGTTGCCTTTCATCACGGTATTGCCGAGAGAAACCTGGCCGTCGCCGCCCATGACGACTTTGCCGTGACGGCGGACTGAAACGATGGTGGTCAAGGGAAGAGTCTCCACACAGCGGGGCGAAAGTGCCTTATGCCCATTCATATGGGGGTGCTGGAGAGGATTTCAACCGTAGCGCGGGAGAGGAGACGAGCGGCGTGTTGCACCTGATCGTTCCCACGCTCTGCGTGGGAATGCAGCCCGGGACGCTCCGCGTCCCTTAACCGCTGGGACGCAGAGCGTCCCTTGAGGCGTTCCCACGCAGAGCGTGGGAACGATCGTCGGTGGATCAGCGGCTCTGGCGTTGTTGTAACAACAGGTTGCTGAAGCCAGCGCCGGCCAGTTGTTTCTGCGCGGTGGTCAGTTGTTCGCGGTTGCTGAATGGGCCGACCAGTACGCGATACCAGGTTTCATCTTTCACTGTGCCGGACTCAACCGCGACCGCCTGACCGAGCAGAATGATCTGCGCGCGGACCTTGTCGGCATCGGTTTCCTTGCGGAACGAGCCGGCCTGCAAGAAGAATTTGGTCACCGGCGCGGCTTTGCTCACCGGTGGTGCTGGCGGCGGGGTAATCCCGGCCAACGCTGCCTGAGCGCGCGCGGTGTCGATCTTCGCCGCTTCTGCCGGTGTCACCGGCGTGGTCGGGATGGCCGGCACTTGTGGCGTCGGCAAGGTCTTCTCCGGCACGGCGTCCGGCGGCACGATCACCTCCGATTCCGGCAGCAAGGTGTAGAAGTCGTATTTCGGCTTCACCGGTTGCGTCGGGCTCGGCGGGGTCTTGTTGGCCTCGGCGATCTTCGACGCTTTCTGCTGTTGCGCCTGCTCGACTTTCTCACGCTTGACCGTGTCGCTGCCCTTGCCCGGCTCCAGTTTCATCAGAAACACGATGAACGCGCCGACCGTCAGGCCGATGGCCATCCACAGCCAACCCGGAATCGGTTGCTTCGCAGGAGCTTGGTAACGGCTGGCGCCACGCTTGGGTGCAGGTTTTTTCTTGGCAGCCAACTTACATACGCTCCAGAGTTTCCAGACCCAACAGCTCCAGGCCTTGCTTGAGGGTGCGGCCGGTCAGCGCGGCCAGGCGCAGACGGCTCTGCATCTGGGCTGGCGTTTCGGCGGCGAGGATCGGGCAGTTCTCGTAGAAACTGGAGAACAGACCGGCAACGTCGTACAGATAAGTGCAGAGAATGTGTGGCGTGCCTTTGTCGGACACGTTGTTCAGCACTTCGCCGAACTGCGCCAGTTTCGCCGCCAGCTCAAGTTCGTGCTCGGCTTCGAGAACGATTTGACCATCGACTTCGCTGAAGTCCTTGCCCAGTTTGCGGAACACACCGGCGACGCGGGTGTAAGCGTAAAGCAGGTATGGCGCAGTGTTGCCTTCGAAATTCAGCATCAGGTCGAAGTTGAAGCTGTAGTCGCTGGTGCGGTGCTTCGACAGGTCGGCGTATTTCACCGCGCCGATGCCGACGACTTTGGCGATGTTGCGCAGTTCGTCTTCGGCCAGTTCCGGGTTCTTCTCTTTTACCAGGTTGTAGGCACGTTCCTGCGCTTCGGTCAGCAGGTCGATCAGCTTTACGGTGCCGCCGTCACGGGTCTTGAACGGACGGCCATCGGCGCCGTTCATGGTGCCGAAGCCCATGTGCTCCATTTCCATCGGATGGGTGACGAAGCCGGCCTTGCGCGCCACGGCGAACACTTGCTGGAAGTGCAGGGCCTGACGCTGGTCGACGAAGTACAGCGCGCGATCGGCTTTCAGCTTGCCACTGCGGTAGCGCACGGCGGCGAGGTCAGTGGTGGCGTACAGGTAGCCGCCATCAGCCTTGACGATGATTACCGGCAGTGGATCGCCGTCGGCGTTCTTGAACTCGTCGAGGAACACGCACTGTGCGCCGTTGCTCTCGACCAGCATGCCGGCCGCTTTCAGGTCGTTGACCACATTGATCAGGTCGTCGTTGTAGGCACTTTCGCCCATCACGTCGGCCATGGTCAGTTTGACGTTGAGCAGTTCGTAGATCTTCTGGCAGTGCGACAGCGAGATGTCCTTGAACTTGCTCCACAGTGCCAGGCACTCGGCGTCGCCGGCCTGCAGCTTGACCACCAGGCCACGGGCGCGGTCGGCAAACTCTGCGGACTCGTCGAAACGTTGTTTGGCCGCGCGGTAGAAGTTTTCCAGATCCGACAGCTCGTCGCTGGTGATCGGGTTTTCCTGCAGATAGGCCATCAGCATGCCGAACTGGGTGCCCCAGTCGCCGACGTGGTTCTGACGGATCACTTCGTCGCCGAGGAACTCAAGCACGCGCGCCACGCCGTCGCCGATGATGGTCGAGCGCAAGTGGCCGACGTGCATCTCTTTGGCCAGGTTCGGTGCCGACAGGTCGACCACGGTACGCTGCGCCGGGCCTGCCTTGCGCACGCCAACGTGAGCGTCGGCCAGGGCGGCGTCGAGGCGACTGGCCAGCGCCTGAGTGTTCTGGAAGAAGTTGATGAAGCCCGGGCCGGCGATTTCGGCCTTGGTGACGTTTTCGTCAGCCGGCAGTGCGGCGATGATTTTTTCCGCCAGATCGCGCGGTTTCATGCCCGCAGGCTTGGCCAGCATCATGGCGATGTTGCTGGCGAAGTCGCCGTGGGTCTTGTCACGGGCGTTCTCCACCTGGATCGCCGGCGACAGGCCTTCAGGCAACACACCTTCGTTGACGAGTTGGGTGAGGGCTTGTTGGATCAGCTGGCGAATGGTGTCTTTCATGGTCTTCTCTTTCGACCGCAAGCGCGGCGGGCGCATCGATGCGCGGGTGGAAAAACTGGGCATTATCCGTTGCGAAGACGGGCTTGCCAACCTTAGCAGGCAGCTTATGGATATGTGGTGACATTCAGATCAAAAGATCGCAGGCGTCGGCAGCTCCTACACGGGGATACGCATTTTCCTGTAGGAGCTGCCGAAGGCTGCGATCTTTTGATCTTCAATACAAATCGACGGGATCGACATCCAAGGACCAACGCACCGCCCGCCCACTCGGCATCTGTTCCAGCGCCAACAGCCAACTGGTCAGCAACCGATGCAGCGGCGCCCGCGCGGTCGCCTGCAACAACAACTGCGCGCGATACCGTCCAGCGCGGCGCTCCATCGGCGCCGGCACCGGCCCGAGCAGTTCAATCCCGCTCAGATTCTGCTCGGCCAGCAAGCGCTCGGCCTCGCTGCACGCCTCATCGAGAAAGCCTTCCGCCTGCCCCGGCTTGTGCGCTTCGGCACGCAGCAGCGCCAGGTGCGCAAACGGCGGCAGCCCGGCGGCCCGGCGCTCGCTCAAGGCTTGTTCGGCGAAGGCGAAATAGCCCTGTTCGGTGAGCTGCACCAACAAAGGATGGTCGGCGAGGTGCGTCTGGATGATTACCTTGCCCGGCTCTTCCGCTCGCCCGGCGCGCCCGGCCACTTGAACGATCAACTGCGCCATGCGCTCGCTGGCGCGGAAGTCACCGGAGAACAGACCGCCGTCAGCATCAAGGATCGACACCAGCGTCACCCGCGGAAAGTGGTGACCCTTGGCCAACATCTGCGTGCCGACCAGAATGCACGGCTGACCCTTCTGAATCGTCGCGAACAACTGATTCATCGCGTCTTTGCGCGACGTGCTGTCGCGGTCGACGCGCAGCACCGGGTAGTCAGGGAATAGAATCGCCAGCCGTTCTTCGGCACGTTCAGTACCCGCGCCGACGGGCCGCAGATCAACCTTGTTGCATTTCGGGCACTGGCGCGGGGTGCGTTCGACGTAGCCACAGTGGTGGCAGCGCAGTTCGCCGTAACGCTGGTGCACGGTCATTCGCGCATCGCAACGCGAACACTCGGACATCCAGCCGCAATCGTGGCAGAGCAACGTCGGCGCGAAACCGCGACGGTTGAGGAACACCAACACCTGTTGGCCGTTGGCGAGCGTCTGACCGATGGCTTGCTGCATCGGCCCGGAAATCCCGCTGTCCAGCGGACGGCTTTTCACGTCCAGACGCAGGAAGCGCGGTTGCTTGGCGCCACCGGCGCGCTCGTTCAGGCGCAGGAGGCCGTAACGACCGGTGTAGGCGTTGTGCAGGCTTTCCAGCGATGGCGTCGCGGAACCGAGCACGATCGGGATGTTTTCCTGCCGTGCACGGACCAACGCCAGATCGCGGGCGTGGTAGCGCAAACCTTCCTGCTGTTTATAAGAGCCGTCGTGCTCTTCATCGATGATGATCAGCCCGGGATTCTTCATCGGCGTAAACAGCGCCGAGCGGGTACCGATAATAATGTCGGCCTCGCCATCACGGGCGGCGAGCCAGGCTTCGAGGCGCTCGCGATCATTGACCGCCGAGTGCAGCAGGGCGATGCGTGCGTTGAAACGCTGTTCGAAACGCGCCAGGGTCTGCGGGCCGAGGTTGATCTCCGGGATCAGTACCAAGGCCTGCTTGCCGGCTTCGAGGGTTTCACGGATCAGCTGCAGATAGACTTCGGTCTTGCCGCTGCCGGTGACGCCGGCCAGGAGGAACGCGTGATAACTGTCGAACCCGGCACGGATCGCTTCGTAGGCGGCGCGCTGTTCGGCGTTGAGCGGCAGTTCCGGTTGCGCCAGCCAGTGTTCGTGGCGCGCACCGGGTGCATGCCGGCGGATTTCCACTTGCACCAGATTTTTCGCCAGCAGCAGATCAAGGCTGTCCTTGCTCAGCATCAGTTTGCTCAGCAACTGATGGGCGACGCCGTGCGGGTGCTGGGCGAGCGTCGCGAGTGCTTCGCGCTGGCGTGGGGCGCGGGCAATACGCGGATCTTCAAGGCTGGCGCCGGGGGTGATCGACCAGAAACGTTCCTGCCGGGCCTCGGCCAGTTCGCCCTGACGCAGCAGTACCGGCAGCGCCCAGCTCAGGGTGTCGCCGAGGCTGTGCTGATAATACTGCGACGTCCACAGGCATAACTTGAAGAGTGCCGGTGGCAGCGGCGGCGTGGCATCCAGCAGGGCCAGCGCCGGCTTCAGTTTTTCCACCGGCACTTCGCTGGTGTCGGTGACCTCGACCAGGATCCCGATCATCTCGCGCCGACCGAACGGCACCCGCAGGCGCATGCCCGGCTGCAATTGCTCGCGCAGTACGCCGGCCGGCGCTCGATAGTCGAACAAGCGGCGCAGGGGCGAAGGCAAGGCGAGGCGCAAGATGGCGTCGGGCACGCGGGGGGATCTCGATAAATAGGCGGTAGGGCTAGGCTCACTCCTACCAGGGAATCGCGCAATGGGCCGGGAGCCTAGCAGACGGTCGGTCTCGGTGACAGCTTGCGTGTTTGAAAAGGTCTGGTAGAATCCGCGGCCTAATTACGTGCGGTATTCAACAATAGTGTTGGGTGGCGGCACGCTAGCTGAGGAAGACACCATGAAAGCTGATATTCACCCGAATTACCCAGTCATCGCTGTTACCTGCAGCTGTGGCAACAAGTTCGAAACCCGTTCGACTTTCGGCAAAGCTCTGCCAATCGACGTGTGCAACGAATGCCACCCGTTCTACACCGGTAAGCAGAAGACTCTGGACACTGGCGGCCGCGTTCAGCGCTTCGCAGACCGTTTCGGTGCTTTCGGCAAGAAACCTGCTGCTGCAGAGTAAGGTTGAAGGGCCCGGTGGGCTTTTCCTCGTTGCTGAAAAAGGCGTCCCTCGCGGGCGCCTTTTTTGTGTCTGCAATTTGGCTGTCCGGCGCGCAAGCCTTTTGCCCGACGCCCGCCGGGCTGAGCAGCGTCACGGTACAGCGCGTGGTCGATGGCGACACCCTGCGCCTGAGCGATGGTCGCAGCGTACGGATGATTGGCCTCAACACGCCTGAACTGGGCAAGCACGGCCGTAGCGATGAACCCTTCGCGGTGGCAGCACGTCAACGCCTGCAATCCTTGGTCGATGCCAGCGGCGGCCGGGTCGGGTTGCGTCCCGGCAAGCAAGCCAAAGACCATTACGGGCGTACGCTCGCGCACATTTACAGCGTCAGCGGCGCCAATCTCGAAGCGCAAATGCTCGCCGATGGCCTGGGTTTCCAGGTCGCCGTTGCGCCGAACGTCGATCTTGTCGCCTGCCAGCAAGACGCCGAACGCCGTGCACGAAAGGCCGGACTGGGCCTCTGGCGGCAGTCTCCTGTACTGAAAGCGGAGCAGATCCAGCGCTCGGGTTTCGCCGTGATCAGTGGGCGTGTGAGCAAGGTTCAGCGCAATCGCGGGGGAATCTGGATCGAGTTGCAGGACGCGCTTGTATTGCGCGTTGCACCCAATCTGGTCGGACAATTCGACAATACCCGGTTGCAGGCGCTGAAAGGCAAGCAGATCGAGGCTCGCGGCTGGATCGTTGATCGTTCGCGGCGCGGTGGATTGCAATCCGGACAGTCACGTTGGCTACTTCCGCTGACCGATCCATCGATGTTGCAAACGCCGCGCTGAAGAAAAAATTGTAGACATTTTTTCTTTCGATTGTGAACAGTCCAGCCCTTGTGCGCCGTGGCTCTTGGCCCAAAGTCGTAGGGCAGGGCGCTTGACAGGGGTGACCGCTCAGTCTTGTGGGGACTTTGCGAGGCGCGTATCCTCGCTGACCAGTCTGTCCAACAGTAAAAAGCGGAATGCCAAAATGTCTGATCTGAAAACTGCCGCTCTCGAATATCATGCCAATCCTCGTCCAGGGAAGCTGAGTGTCGAGCTCACCAAGGCCACTGCTACCGCTCGCGACTTGTCGCTGGCCTACAGCCCCGGCGTAGCTGAACCAGTGCGTGAGATCGCTCGCGATCCTGAACTGGCCTACAAATACACCGGCAAGGGCAACCTGGTTGCAGTCATTTCCGATGGCACCGCGATTCTCGGTCTGGGCAACCTCGGCCCATTGGCTTCCAAGCCAGTGATGGAAGGTAAAGGCGTGCTGTTCAAGCGCTTCGCCGGCATCGACGTTTTCGACATCGAAGTCGATTCCGAAAGCCCGCAAGCCTTCATCGACACCGTAAAACGCATCTCCATCACCTTCGGTGGCATCAACCTGGAAGACATCAAGGCACCCGAGTGCTTTGAGATCGAACGTGCTCTGATCGAGCAGTGCGACATTCCGGTATTCCACGATGACCAGCACGGCACCGCGATCGTGACCGCTGCGGGCATGATCAACGCCCTGGAAATCGCTGGCAAAACCCTGCCAGACGCGAAAATCGTCTGCCTGGGCGCCGGTGCTGCCGCCATCTCCTGCATGAAATTGCTGGTGAGCATGGGCGCACGCATCGAAAACATCTTCATGGTTGACCGTACCGGCGTGATCCACTCCGGCCGTGACGACCTGAACCAGTACAAAGCCGTGTTCGCTCACGCAACCGACAAGCGCAGCCTGGCTGACGCACTGGCAGGCGCTGACGTGTTCGTCGGTCTGTCCGGTCCGAACCTGCTGAGCGCTGAAGGCCTGCTGTCGATGGCAGCCAACCCGATCGTGTTCGCCTGCTCGAACCCGGATCCGGAAATCTCGCCGGAGCTGGCACACGCCACCCGTAGCGACGTGATCATGGCCACCGGCCGTTCGGACTACCCGAACCAGGTCAACAACGTACTGGGCTTCCCGTTCATCTTCCGAGGTGCCCTGGACGTTCGCGCCAAGCGCATCAACGAAGAAATGAAAGTGGCTGCGGCCAACGCCCTGCGTGAACTGGCCAAGCTGCCTGTTCCACAGGACGTGTGCGATGCCTACGGTGGCGCTCCGCTGGAATTCGGTCGTGAGTACATCATTCCGAAGCCAATGGACAAGCGTCTGATCACCCTGATCTCCGATGCTGTGGCCAAGGCCGCGATCGAGACCGGTGTGGCGACCCTGCCGTATCCGAAGAACTACCCGCTGAAAAGCGTGGATGACGTGTTCAACGGCTAAGCCGTTGTAACGCTTCAAGCAAAAGCCCCGGCTCGTGAGAGTCGGGGCTTTTTATTGCCTGAAGATCAAGAGCCCCCTCACCCTAACCCTCTCCCTGAGGGAGAGGGGACTGACCGTGGAAGATTCGCGAGATACACCGACCTGAAAGTGCGTTAGCGCCTATGGATTCAACACAGCACGTTCAGGTCGGCATCACTCACCAGCATCCCCCAATCAGTTCCCTCTCCCTCCGGGAGAGGGCTAGGGTGAGGGGCTCTTGATCTTCAGGTAATAAAAAGCCCCGCACTTCTCACGAAGGCGGGGCTTTTCAATACCGCTTGATCAGAACAAATCGATCGGCGCCTGCTCATCCGCCGGCAGTGGGCTGCCCGGCGCCGTGCCGTTGCCCAGCTCATTCACCGACGGCGGGGTATCTTCAGACTTGAACAGCTCAAAGTACGCGCCCGGTGTGCTCGGCGTCGCTGCACGGCCACTCACCGGGTCCACACGCAGGCTCAGCAAACCTTCCGGCTCAGGCTGAACGTGCGGCGGCTTGTCCTTCAGCGCGGCCGACATGTAGTTCATCCAGATCGGCAGCGCCACAGTGCCGCCGAACTCGCGGCGACCGAGGCTTTCCGGTTGATCGAAGCCAGTCCACACCGTGGTCACGTAATCGGCGTTGTAACCGGAGAACCAGGCATCTTTCGATTCGTTGGTGGTACCGGTTTTACCGGCGATATCGCTGCGGCCCATGGCCAGCGCGCGACGGCCGGTGCCGAGCTTGATCACGTCCTGCAACATGCTGTTGAGGATGTAGGTGGTGCGGCCATCGACAATTCGCTCGGCCACTGCCGGTGTTTGCGGCACGGCCGCGCTGCCCGGCACTTCGCCGGCAACCGGTGTGGCGTTGACCGTAAACGAATCGGTGTGCGGCGCGGCGATACCGTCCGTCGCCGAACCACCCTGAGGTACGGTCGGCGGGTTGGCAACGAACAGCGTGTCGCCATTGCGGCTTTCGATCTTGTCGATGATGTACGGGGTGATCTTGTAACCGCCGTTGGCGAACGTACTCCAACCGGTCGCAATCTCCATCGGCGTCAGCGTTGCTGTACCCAGCGCCAGCGACAGGTTTGGCGGCAGATCCTGCTTGTTGAAACCGAAGCGGGTGATGTAGTCGATGGTCTTGCCTACGCCCATCGCTTGCAGCAAGCGGATCGATACGAGGTTGCGCGACTTGTACAGCGCCTCGCGCAAGCGGATCGGGCCGAGGAAGGTATTGGTGTCGTTCTTCGGACGCCAGACCTTGTCCAGGTACTCGTCGACGAACACGATCGGCGCGTCGTTGACCAGCGTCGCAGCGGTGTAGCCACTGTCCAGCGCAGCGCTGTAGACGAACGGTTTGAAGCTCGAGCCCGGCTGACGCTTGGCCTGCATGGCGCGGTTGTAGTTGCTCTGCTCAAAGGCGAAACCGCCGACCAGCGAGCGAATCGCACCGTTCTGCGGATCCAGCGACACCAGCGCACCTTGCGCTTGCGGGATCTGGCTGAACTTCAGCGAATTGTCTTTCTGACGCTGCACCCGGACCAGATCGCCGACCTGCGCGACATCCGACGGCTGGCGCGGGTTGGCGCCCATGCTGTTGGTGTTGAGGAACGGTCGCGCCCATTTCATGGTGTCCCAGGCAACGTGTTCTTCGCCGGTGCGAGTCAGCACTTGCAGGCCGTTCTTGTCGACCTGAGTGACGATGGCCGGTTCGAGGCTGCTGATGGTGCGTTGTTTGGTCAGCTCACTGGCCCAGGCTTCGCGGGTCTTGCCCGGCAGGCGCGACTCGGGGCCACGGTAGCCATGACGCTGGTCGTAGGTCATCAAGCCTTCGTGCAGCGCGGTGTTGGCCATTTCCTGCAGGTTGCTCGGCACCGTGGTGGTGACGCGGAAGCCTTCGGTATAGGCGTCGCTGCCGTAGCGGCCGACCATTTCCGCGCGGGCCATTTCGGCGATGTACGGCGCGTTCACTTCCGGGGTCGGCACGTGATAGCTGGCGTTCAGCGGCTCGTTGATCGCTGCGGTGTAATCCGCTTCAGTGATCTTGCCGAGCTTGTACATGCGCCCGAGGATCCAGTCGCGGCGTTCTTTACTGCGCGCAGGGTTGGCCAGCGGGTTGAAGCGCGACGGCGCTTTCGGCAGGCCGGCGATCATCGCCATCTGCGCCAGGCTGATGTCGCGAATCGACTTGCCGTAATACACCTGTGCCGCCGCTTCGATGCCGTAGGCGCGGTTGCCCAGGTAGATCTTGTTCACGTACAGCTCAAGGATTTCGTCCTTGGTCAGCTGTCGTTCGATCTGCAGGGCCAGAAGAATTTCGGTGGTTTTGCGCGAGAAGCTGCGTTCGCTGGTCAGGAAGAAGTTCTTCGCCACCTGCATGGTGATGGTGCTGCCGCCGGACTGAATGTGTCCGCTTTTGACCAGTTGGGTCGCGGCGCGCATCAGGCTGCTCGGATCAACGCCATAGTGGTTGGCGAAATTGTCGTCTTCAGCACTTAGTAACGCATTAATGAAATTGGGGGGAATGTCGGCGAAACGGATCGGCGTACGGCGCATTTCGCCAAATTCTGCGATCAACTTGTTGTCGCTTGAGTAGACGCGCAACGGAATCTGCAACTGAATGCTTCGCAGAGCCTCCACAGACGGCAAACCCGGACTAAGGTAAAGAAACGCGCCGCTGAGACCTAAAAGCAGTCCGCAGAAAACGGCGACGATGGACCAACCGAAAAATTTCAGCAGACGAATCAAGGCGTTTGGACATCCAGTGCAAAGAATGAATTTGGCGACGGGGTTCCGGCTACACACAGAACCATCCGCGCAGGCAGTAAAAAGCGGAAAAAAACGCTGGGCATTATAAGCACTTTTCTGCTGGGGGCGTCATTTGCGCTTCTGTCAAGACGGGGTGAAGGAACGCAATGCGTATTACAGAGTCCGTAACTCACGGAAAGTCATAGGGAATTGGTAGTGCTGGGACTCTTCAATAAAAAGACCAATACGTTACTGGGGATCGACATCAGCTCCACGTCAGTGAAGCTGCTGGAACTGAGCCGTCAGGGTGATCGCTACCGGGTCGAGGCGTACGCGGTAGAACCTTTGCCGGTCAACGCCGTGGTCGAAAAAAACATCGCCGAGCTTGAAGGTGTTGGTCAGGCGTTGAGCCGCGTGCTGGTCAAGGCGCGCACCGGGCTCAAGAGTGTGGCGGTCGCGGTGGCCGGTTCTGCCGTCATCACCAAAGTCATCGAAATGGACGCCGGGCTGTCCGACGACGAACTGGAAAACCTGCTCAAGATCGAAGCCGATCAATACATTCCCTATCCGCTGGACGAGGTCGCCATCGACTTCGAAGTCCAGGGCGCTTCGCCGCGCAACCCCGAGCGGGTCAACGTGTTGCTGGCTGCCTGTCGCAAGGAAAACGTCGAAGTCCGCGAAGCGGCGCTGGCCCTCGCCGGGCTGACCGCGCGAGTGGTCGATGTCGAGGCCTATGCGCTGGAGCGTTCATTCGGCTTGCTGGCAACACAACTGGCCGCCTCTCAGGAGCGTCTGACCGTCGCCGTGGTTGATATTGGTGCAACCATGACCACCCTCAGCGTCCTGCACAACGGCAAGATCATCTACACCCGCGAGCAATTGTTCGGCGGTCGTCAACTGACCGAGGAAATCCAGCGTCGCTATGGCCTGACCATCGAACAGGCGGGGCTGGCGAAAAAACAGGGTGGTCTGCCCGATGATTACATCAGCGAAGTCTTGCAGCCGTTTCGTGAGGCGCTGGTCCAGCAGGTGTCACGCTCCCTGCAATTCTTCTTCGCCTCCGGGCAATACAACGCGGTTGACCACATTCTGCTGGCCGGTGGTACGGCGTCAGTGTCGGGGCTGGATCGGCTGATCGAGCAGCGCCTGAACACGCCGACGCAAGTGGCCAATCCATTTTCCAATATGGCCTTGAGCAGCAAGGTCAATGCCGGAGCGCTCGCCAGCGACGCGCCGGCCCTGATGATCGCCTGCGGGCTCGCGCTCAGGAGTTTCGACTGATGGCGCGGATCAACCTCCTACCTTGGCGCGAGGAGCGTCGCGAAGCGCGACGCAAGCGCTTCCTGCTGGCCTTGATCGGCGTGGTGGTTGGCTCGGTCGGTGCGGTACTCATCGCCGATCAGATCATCAGTGCGGCAATTGAGCGGCAAGTGGCACGTAACGACTACATCGGCAAGCAAATCGCAGTGGTCGACGAACGGATCAAGCAGATCAGTGAACTCAAGGCGCGCCGTCAGCAACTGGTTGAACGCATGCGCATCATCCAGGACTTGCAGGGCAACCGGCAGATCAGCGGACGGATCTTCGATCAACTGGCGCGGACATTGCCGGACGGTGTGTATTTCACTGACGTGAAGATGGTTGGCAAAACCTTGTCGATCAGCGGCGCTGCAGAATCGAATAACCGGGTTTCCGAGCTGATGCGCAATCTCGATGCCTCCGACTGGTTCGACGCGCCGAGCCTCAACGAAGTGAAGGCGACGACCGCAGGTCAGGTTGATCAGGCCAACACGTTTGAACTGACCGTTCGGCAGACCCAGCCCACAGCTGTGGAGGACGAGCAATGAAGCCGTCCGAATGGCTGCAAAGTCTGCGCGACATCGATTTCAACGACCTCGACACCAGCAACATCGGTTCGTGGCCGGCGGCAGTGAAAGCGATCGCCGGGGCGCTGTTGATGGTGCTGGTGTTGGCGCTTGGCTATAACTTTTTCACCAGTGATCTGGAAAACCAGCTGGAGGCCAAGCGCGAAGAAGAGGCCACGCTCAAGGAGCAGTTCGCCAGCAAGGCGCGTCTTTCAGCCAACCTTGAGCTGTACACCCAGCAAATGAAGGAGATGGAAAACACCTTCGGCGTGTTGCTGCGACAATTGCCCAGTGATACCGAAGTGCCGGGCCTGCTCGAAGACATCACCCGCACCGGTCTGGGCAGCGGCCTGGAGTTTGAAGAAATCAAACTGCTGCCGGAGGTCACCCAGCAGTTTTACATCGAGCTGCCGATCCAGATCACCGTCACCGGCGCCTATCACGACCTCGCCACCTTCGTCAGTGGGGTGGCCGGGCTGCCGCGCATCGTCACCTTGCATGATTTCGAACTCGCGCCTGCCAATAAAGAGGGCGGGCCGACGCTGCGCATGAGCATCCTTGCCAAGACCTATCGGTATAACGACAAGGGGCTGCAGAAATGAGCCCGTTTCGTTACATCGCGTTGTCGATGGCTTTGCTGGCGCTGAACGGTTGTGGTGGCAGCGATGACTTCAGCGATCTCGACGCTTACATGAATGAAGTACGCCTGCGCCCGGCGGGCAAGATTGAACCAACCCCGACATTCCGGTCTTACCCAACATTCACTTACAGCGCGGCCAACCTGCGCAGTCCGTTCTCGCGCCAGGTGCGCGTTGATCTGGCTGGGCAGAAACATGGCTCGCGCAATGTCAAACCCGACCCCAATCGGGTCAAGCAATACCTCGAAGGTTTCAACATCGAGCAGTTCGAGATGGTCGGCACGATTGCCAATGCTTCCGGCTCCTTCGCGCTGCTGCGCGGTGCTGGCGGCGTGCATCGATTGAAAGTCGGCGATTACCTGGGGCGCAACGACGGTCGCATCGTCGCCATCAGTGCCACCCAGGTCGATGTGGTCGAGATCGTCCCCGACGGCGAAGGCGCCTGGCTGGAGCGTCCGCGCACCATTCCTTTGAAAGAGCACTCATAGTGGAAGTCGAACAATGAACAGGATTTTCTCCACCCTCGGTTTTTCGCTATGGATAGCGCTGATGTCGCCGATGGTACTCGCGGCCAATCTGAAGACGCTGGATGTGGCGGCGTTGCCGGGTGATCGCGTCGAGCTGAAGCTGTCGTTCGACGGCCCGCCGCCACTGCCCAAGGGCTACACCACCGAATCGCCGGCGCGGATCGCCCTGGATTTGCCCGGTGTCGCCAGTCAGTTGGCCAGCAAGAACCTTGATCTGGGCAGCGGCAATGCACGAACCGCTACTGTGGTTGAGGCCAAGGAACGCACGCGGCTGATTGTCAGCCTGACGCAATTGGCGCCGTACACCACGCGGGTTGAGGGCAATAACCTGTTCGTGGTGGTCGGTCAGGGCGCGCCGGCAGCTGCGTCGCGTTCTGCTGCCGTTGCACCTCGTGCTACTGCTAAAGCTGCTGCGCCCGCCAAGGCCTTTGTGCCGAAAAGCCGGGCGATTCGCGGTGTGGACTTCCAGCGCGGTACGGCGGGGGAAGGCAATGTCGTCATCGACCTGTCCGACCCGACCATCGCTCCGGATATCCAGGAGCATGACGGCAAGATCATCCTCAGCTTCGCCCGCACGCAGTTGCCGGACAAATTGCGGGTCCGCCTCGACGTCAAGGATTTCGCCACCCCGGTGCAGTTCGTCAATGCCGGAGTAACCGCTGATCGCACAGTTATTACGGTTGAACCCAGTGGCACCTACGAGTACTCCACCTTCCAGACCGACAACAAACTGACCGTCAGCATCCGCCCGATGACGGTCGATGACCTGCAAAAACGCAACGCCGATCGTCAGGCTTACGTCGGCGAAAAACTCTCGCTGAACTTTCAGGACATTGATGTGCGCTCGGTGCTGCAACTGATCGCCGACTTCACCAACCTCAATCTCGTTGCCAGCGACACCGTGCAGGGCGGCATTACTTTGCGCTTGCAGAACGTGCCTTGGGATCAGGCGCTGGATCTGGTGTTGAAAACCAAAGGCCTGGATAAACGCAAGATCGGCAATGTGCTGCTGGTGGCTCCGGCCGATGAAATCGCTGCCCGTGAGCGCCAGGAGCTGGAGTCGCAGAAACAGATCGCCGAGCTGGCGCCGTTGCGCCGTGAGCTGCTGCAAGTGAACTACGCGAAGGCGGCGGACATCGCCAAGTTGTTCCAGTCAGTGACCAGCGCCGAAGCAAAAATCGATGAACGTGGTTCGATCACCGTCGATGAACGGACCAACAACATCATTGCCTACCAGACTCAGGATCGCCTGGATGAGCTGCGGCGGATCGTGGCGCAGCTGGATATTCCGGTGCGTCAGGTGATGATCGAGGCGCGGATCGTCGAGGCCAACGTCGATTACGACAAAAGCCTGGGCGTACGCTGGGGCGGTTCGATCCAGAACAAGGGCAACTGGAACGCCTCCGGGGTCAACGGATCGTCGACCACCATTGGTACGCCGGGCAGTACCAGCACCAATTCGCCGTTCGTCGACATGGGCACAGTGGGCAACACCTCAGGGATCGGCATCGCCTTCATCACTGACAATGTATTGCTCGATCTTGAGCTGACTGCGATGGAGAAGACCGGCAACGGCGAAATCGTCTCGCAGCCGAAGGTGGTCACCTCCGACAAGGAAACCGCCAAAATCCTCAAAGGCACCGAGATTCCGTATCAGGAAGCCAGTTCCAGCGGCGCGACGTCGGTGTCGTTCAAGGAGGCCTCGTTGTCGCTGGAAGTGACGCCGCAGATCACACCGGACAACCGCATCATCATGGAGGTCAAGGTCACCAAGGACGAACCGGATTACCTGAACAAAGTGCAGGATGTTCCGCCGATCAAGAAGAACGAGGTCAACGCCAAGGTGCTGGTCAACGACGGCGAAACCATCGTGATTGGCGGTGTTTTCTCAAATACTCAAAGCAAGGTCGTAGATAAGGTGCCATTTCTTGGCGATGTGCCGTATCTTGGCCGCCTTTTCCGGCGTGATGTGGTTTCGGAGAAAAAATCCGAGCTGCTGGTATTTCTCACTCCGCGTATCATGAATAACCAGGCGATTGCTGTGAGTCGTTGATTCTGTGCGAAATTTGATTCTTGTAGGACCGATGGGTGCTGGCAAAAGCACCATCGGCCGGTTACTGGCCAAAGAGCTGCGCCTGCCGTTCAAAGATTCCGACAAGGAAATTGAACTGCGCACGGGCGCCAATATCCCGTGGATCTTCGACAAGGAAGGCGAACCCGGCTTTCGTGACCGTGAGCAGGCGATGATCGCCGAGCTGTGCGCGTTCGATGGCGTGGTCTTGGCGACCGGCGGTGGCGCCGTCATGCGCGATGCCAATCGCAAGGCTCTGTTCGAGGGCGGGCGAGTGGTGTATCTGCACGCCTCCGTTGAACAGCAGGTCGGGCGGACGTCGCGCGACCGCAATCGGCCGTTGCTGCGCACTGCCAATCCGGAAAAAACCCTGCGCGACCTGCTCGCGATCCGCGATCCGCTCTATCGGGAAATTGCCGATCTGGTGGTGGAAACCGACGAACGGCCGCCACGCATGGTGGTACTCGACATTCTTGATCGTCTGGCGCAGCTTCCACCCCGTTAAAGCATCGCTCGAAATGCGCTATCCTCGGCGTCCTGTCACAGCCCGTCGAGGTTGTGGCGGATGGCGTGCGAGCGGCGTCATACCCGCTATAGGCCGCAGACAACCAATAATTCAGGGCAGGACGCCTGCTTCCATCTTCACTGTGGGGACACATGCAGACACTCAAGGTCGATCTAGGCGAGCGCAGCTACCCGATTCATATTGGCGAAGGTTTGTTGGATCAGCCCGAACTGCTGGCTCCGCACATCCATGGGCGGCAGGTGGCAATCATCTCCAACGAGACCGTTGCGCCGCTCTATCTCGAACGTCTGACCCGCAGCCTGGCGCAGTTCTCGGTGATCTCCGTGGTGTTGCCGGACGGCGAGGCCTTCAAGAACTGGGAAACCCTGCAACTGATCTTCGACGGTCTGCTGACCGCCCGTCATGATCGCCGGACCACTGTGATCGCCTTGGGCGGCGGTGTGATCGGCGACATGGCCGGTTTCGCCGCTGCCTGCTACCAGCGCGGCGTCGACTTCATCCAGATCCCTACAACATTGCTGTCCCAGGTCGATTCGTCGGTGGGCGGCAAGACCGGCATCAACCATCCGTTGGGCAAGAACATGGTCGGCGCGTTCTATCAGCCGAACGTCGTGCTGATCGATACCGCGTCCCTGAAGACGCTGCCAGAGCGCGAGCTGTCCGCCGGTCTGGCCGAAGTCATCAAGTACGGCTTGATCTGCGACGAGCCGTTCCTGACCTGGCTCGAAGATAACGTTGACGCCCTGCGCGCACTGGACCAGAAGGCCCTGACCTACGCCATCGAGCGCTCCTGCGCAGCCAAGGCTGCGGTGGTCGGCGCCGATGAGAAGGAAACGGGCGTGCGCGCCACGCTCAACCTCGGCCACACCTTCGGCCACGCCATCGAGACCCACATGGGCTATGGTGTCTGGTTGCATGGAGAAGCGGTCGCGGCTGGCACCGTGATGGCGCTGGAAATGTCCGCGCGCCTCGGCTGGATCAGTGAGCAGGAGCGTGATCGCGGTATTCGTCTGTTCCAGCGCGCCGGCTTGCCGGTGGTGCCGCCGACTGAAATGACCGAAGCCGATTTTCTTCAACACATGGCAATCGACAAAAAAGTGATCGACGGTCGTCTGCGCCTGGTGCTGCTGCGCCGGATGGGCGAAGCGGTAGTGACCGACGATTATCCGAAAGAGGTTCTACAGGCCACGCTGGGAGCGGATTACCGCGCCCTGGCTCAGCTTAAAGGTTAATAAGATTCCGATGACTAGTTTGCATGCCGACGAGGCGTTCCTCGGCCATTTCCAGTTAAGTCACGACCCGTTCGCGCCACGCGTGCCGGGCTTCAAGTTCTTCCCGGCTCAGCGCAAACCGGTGCTGGGTCAACTGCATCATCTGGCGCGTTACAGCCAGTTGCTGCTGGTGGTCACCGGCCCGCAAGGCAGCGGCAAAACCTTGCTGCGCCAGGCGCTGGTCGCCAGCACCAACAAGCAGTCGGTGCAGAGCGTGGTGGTTTCCGCCCGTGGTGCCGGTGATGCCGCTGGCGTGCTGCGCCAGGTGGCGCAGGCGCTGAACGTCGCTCAGGCCGAAGTTGGCGCGATTCTGGAGCAAGTGGTGCAGCTCGCACTGACCGGCCAGGAAGTCTATCTGTTGGTGGACGACGCTGAGCAACTCGACGAGTCCGCGCTCGAAGCGCTGATGGCGCTGGGTGCCGGCGCACCGGAAGGTCGCCCGCATGTGTTCCTGTTCGGTGAGTCGTCGCTGATCGCTCAGCTCGAGGCTTTGCACCTCGAAGAAGAGCGCTTTCACGTCATCGAATTGCAGCCGTACACCGAAGAAGAGACCCGCGAATATCTCGACCAGCGGCTTGAAGGCGCGGGCCGGGGTGTCGAACTTTTCACCGCAGATCAGATCTCTGATATTCACGAAAGCGCCGAGGGTTGGCCGGGCAATATCAACCAGGTCGCTCGCGATGCTCTGATCGAAGTCATGATTGCCAGCCGCTCTGCGGTCAAGCGTCCAAGTATGGGGTTCAACATGCCGAAGAAACACGTATTGGCGATTTCCGCCGTCGTTGTGGTCGCGGTCGCCGCCGCCTGGTTGATGCCGGGTCGCAACAAGGCGCCAACCACCGGCGCTCCTGCCAATGAACAGGCACAGTTGCCTTTGGGGCAGGGTGCCAATGGCGGCGCACCGAACGTCGAGTTCGCCGGCAATACGCAACCGATGCCGTTGCCGCTGGTCGGTAACTCGCAACCGGTCATGCGTGGCCCGTTGGCCGAGGCGGCTGGCGGTATTACCGAAGGCGACGATGGCGTGCCTCTGGAAGGTTCCAGTGCGACTCCGCCGACCGTGACCACTTCCGCGCCACCGGCGGGCGTTCCGGCCGGTCCCGCGCCGACACCGGTTCCGTTGCCGGCCGCCAAACCGACTCCTGCTCCTACTCAGGTTGCCACCGCCAAGCCTGCTCCGGCCGCGCCAGCCGCCAAACCGGCTCCAGCGCCGGCCAAGCCAGTTGCCGCTGCGAAACCGGCCGAGAAGCCGGTGACCGTTGCCAAAGCCGCCGGTGGCAGCTGGTACGCCGGTCAGCCGACCGGCAACTACGTGGTGCAGATACTCGGCACCAGCTCTGAAGCGGCAGCGCAAAACTTCGTCAAAGAGCAGGGCGGCGAGTACCGTTATTTCAAGAAAGTCCTCAACGGCAAGCCGCTCTACGTGATCACCTACGGCAACTTTGCCAATCGTGATGCGGCCGTTTCTGCCATCAAGGCCTTGCCAGCGAAGGTTCAGGCTGGTAAACCTTGGCCTCGCACTGTCGCCAGCGTCCAACAGGAACTGGCAACAACTCGCTGAAGATTCGGCGGCCTTACCCAGGCCGCCTCTCCAAGCACCTCAAAATTTCTACGAGTGCGCGCCGCCCTTACGGGCCGCGTGCCTTGTGGTGTCTGCGTCACAGTAGTCTTTGAGTCGTTGCGGTCAAAATTAAAAAAGTTTTGACTAGCACAGCAGATCGCTTTAAACCTTTCACAAATGCGACATGAATTTGCGACATTTCGTCGTCAAATTTGTGAGCCTCTGTGTCGCTGTGTACAATGACCACCCTTTTGCCCCCGCCAAGCCGGCGTACGTTCGGCGCAGGACGCAAGTGGTTGAATTGAAAAGAAATTTGCCTCGAAAAGAGGCAGCCTGGTGAGAAAGTGTCTATGAAAGCAGGTCTGTACCAACCAGATGAATTCAAGGATAACTGCGGTTTCGGCCTGATAGCCCATATGCAGGGCGAGCCCAGTCATACCCTTTTGCAAACGGCCATTGAGGCCCTGACCTGCATGACCCACCGCGGTGGGATTAATGCCGACGGCAAGACCGGTGACGGTTGCGGTCTGCTGATTCAAAAACCTGACGCGTTCCTGCGAGCCATTGCCCAGGAAACCTTCAGCGTCGAGCTGCCCAAGCAATATGCAGTGGGCATGGTCTTCTTCAACCAGGATCCGGCCAAGGCCGAAGCCGCTCGCGAGAACATGAACCGCGAGATCCTCGCTGAAGGCCTGCAGCTGATCGGCTGGCGCAAAGTGCCCATCGACACCAGCGTCCTCGGCCGCCTGGCCCTTGAGCGCCTGCCACAGATCGAGCAGGTGTACATCGGCGGTGAAGGCCTGAGCGATCAGGACATGGCCGTGAAGCTGTTCAGTGCGCGTCGTCGTTCGTCGGTGGCCAACGCCGTCGACTCCGACCACTACATCTGCAGCTTTTCGCACAAGACCATCATCTACAAAGGCCTGATGATGCCGGCCGATCTGGCCGCGTTCTATCCAGACCTGAGCGACGAGCGCCTGCAAACCGCGATCTGCGTGTTCCACCAGCGCTTCTCCACCAACACTCTGCCGAAATGGCCGCTCGCCCAGCCGTTCCGCTTTCTCGCCCACAACGGCGAGATCAACACCATCACCGGTAACCGTAACTGGGCGCAGGCCCGTCGGACCAAGTTCACCAATGATCTGATGGATCTGGAAGAACTCGGCCCGCTGGTCAACCGTGTCGGTTCCGACTCGTCGAGCATGGACAACATGCTCGAGCTGATGGTCACCGGTGGCATCGACCTGTTCCGTGGCGTGCGGATGATCATTCCGCCAGCGTGGCAGAACGTCGAAACCATGGACCCGGATCTGCGTGCGTTCTACGAGTACAACTCGATGCACATGGAACCGTGGGACGGCCCGGCCGGCGTGGTCATGACCGACGGTCGTTACGCGGTGTGCCTGCTCGACCGTAACGGTCTGCGTCCGGCGCGCTGGGTCACCACCACCAACGGTTTCATCACCCTCGCCTCGGAAATCGGCGTGTGGGACTACAAGCCTGAAGACGTGATTGCCAAAGGCCGTGTCGGCCCTGGCCAGATCTTCGCCGTGGACACCGAAACCGGGCAGATCCTCGACACCGATGCGATCGACAACCGCCTGAAGTCCCGTCATCCGTACAAGCAATGGCTGCGCAAGAATGCCCTGCGCATTCAGGCGACCATGGAAGACAACGACCACGGTTCGGCGTTCTACGACGTCGATCAGCTCAAGCAATACATGAAGATGTATCAGGTTACGTTCGAAGAACGCGATCAGGTCCTGCGTCCGCTCGGCGAGCAAGGCTACGAAGCCGTTGGCTCGATGGGTGACGACACGCCGATGGCCGTGCTGTCGCAGCGCGTGCGCACGCCGTACGACTATTTCCGTCAGCAGTTCGCGCAGGTCACCAACCCGCCGATCGACCCGCTGCGTGAAGCGATCGTGATGTCGCTGGAAATCTGCCTCGGTGCCGAGCGCAACATTTTCCAGGAGTCGCCGGAACATGCTTCGCGCGTGATCCTCAGCTCGCCGGTCATTTCCCCGGCCAAGTGGCGCTCGCTGATGAACCTCGACCGCCCGGGTTTCGAACGGGCGATCATCGACCTCAACTACGACGAAAGCGTCGGCCTCGAAACGGCGATCCGCAACGTCGCCGATCAGGCTGAAGAAGCCGTGCGCGCCGGTCGTACCCAGATCGTCCTGAGCGACCGCCATATCGCCCCGGGCAAGCTGCCGATCCACGCCTCGCTGGCAACCGGTGCGGTGCACCACCGTCTGACCGAAAAAGGCCTGCGTTGCGATTCCAACATCCTCGTTGAAACTGCAACCGCCCGTGACCCGCATCACTTTGCGGTGCTGATCGGCTTCGGCGCCTCGGCGGTCTATCCGTTCCTGGCCTACGAAGTGCTGGGCGACCTGATCCGCACCGGAGAAGTGCTGGGCGACCTCTACGAGGTGTTCAAGAACTACCGCAAAGGCATCACCAAAGGTCTGCTGAAGATCCTCTCGAAGATGGGCATCTCGACCATCGCCTCCTACCGCGGAGCACAATTGTTCGAAGCGATCGGCCTGTCCGAAGAAGTGTGCGACCTGAGCTTCCGTGGCGTGCCGAGCCGCATCAAGGGGGCGCGCTTCGTCGACATCGAAGCCGAGCAGAAAGCACTCGCCAGCGAAGCCTGGAGTCCGCGCAAGCCGATCCAGCAGGGCGGTCTGCTGAAGTTCGTCCACGGTGGCGAATATCACGCCTATAACCCGGACGTGGTCAACACCCTGCAAGCTGCTGTTCAGCAGGGCGACTACGCCAAGTTCAAGGAATACACCTCGCTGGTGGACAACCGTCCGGTGTCGATGATTCGTGACCTGTTCAAGGTCAAGACCCTCGACACGCCGCTGGACATCAGTGAAATCGAGCCGCTGGAATCGGTGCTCAAGCGCTTCGACTCCGCCGGTATCTCGCTGGGTGCCCTGTCGCCGGAAGCTCACGAAGCCCTGGCCGAAGCCATGAACCGCCTCGGTGCGCGTTCCAACTCCGGCGAAGGTGGTGAAGACCCGGCGCGTTACGGCACCATCAAGAGCTCGAAAATCAAGCAGGTCGCGACGGGTCGTTTCGGCGTAACCCCGGAATACCTGGTCAACGCCGAAGTGCTGCAGATCAAAGTCGCGCAAGGCGCGAAGCCAGGCGAGGGCGGGCAACTGCCGGGCGGTAAAGTCAACGGCTTGATCGCCAAGCTGCGTTATGCAGTGCCGGGCGTAACCCTGATTTCGCCGCCGCCGCACCACGACATCTACTCGATCGAAGACTTGTCGCAGCTGATTTTTGACTTGAAACAGGTCAACCCGAAGGCGCTGGTTTCGGTGAAACTGGTGGCTGAAGCGGGCGTTGGCACTATCGCCGCCGGTGTGGCCAAGGCCTATGCGGACTTGATCACCATCTCTGGCTACGACGGTGGTACCGGTGCTTCGCCGCTGACCTCGATCAAATACGCCGGCGCACCGTGGGAACTCGGCCTCGCTGAAACCCACCAGACCCTGCGCGGCAACGACCTGCGCGGCAAAGTCCGGGTGCAGACCGACGGCGGCCTGAAAACCGGCCTCGACGTGATCAAGGCAGCCATCCTCGGCGCCGAAAGCTTCGGCTTCGGTACTGCGCCAATGATCGCGCTGGGCTGCAAATATCTGCGTATCTGCCACCTGAACAACTGCGCCACCGGCGTTGCCACTCAGAACGAGAAGCTGCGCAAGGATCACTACATCGGTACCGTCGACATGGTGGTGAACTTCTTCACCTACGTCGCCGAAGAAACCCGTGAGTGGCTGGCCAAGCTTGGCGTGCGTTCCCTCGAAGAGCTGATCGGTCGCACCGATCTGCTGGAAATCCTCGAAGGCCAGACCGCCAAGCAGAACCACCTGGACCTGACCCCGCTGTTGGGCAGCGATCACATTCCGGCGGACAAGCCACAGTTCTGCGGCGTTGAGCGCAACCCGCCGTTCGACCAAGGTCTGCTGGCCGAGAAAATGGTCGAGATGGCTTCGTCGGCGATCAACGACATGAGCGGCGCCGAGTTCGATCTGGACATCTGCAACTGCGACCGTTCGATCGGCGCGCGGATCTCCGGCGAAATCGCCCGCAAGCACGGCAACCAGGGCATGGCGAAAGCGCCGATCACCTTCCGCTTCAAAGGCACTGCCGGGCAGAGCTTCGGCGTGTGGAACGCCGGCGGTCTGAACATGTACCTGGAAGGCGACGCCAACGACTACGTCGGCAAAGGCATGACCGGTGGCAAGCTGACCATCGTGCCGCCGAAGGGCAGCGTTTACAAAACTCAGGAAAGCGCCATCATCGGCAACACCTGCCTGTACGGCGCCACGGGCGGCAAGCTGTTCGCCGCCGGCACCGCAGGCGAGCGTTTCGCCGTGCGTAACTCCGGTGCCCACACGGTTGTGGAAGGCACTGGCGATCACTGCTGTGAGTACATGACCGGTGGTTTTGTCTGCGTTCTGGGCAAGACCGGTTACAACTTCGGCTCTGGCATGACCGGTGGTTTCGCCTACGTGCTCGATCAGGACAACACCTTCGTTGACCGGGTCAACCACGAACTGGTGGAAATCCAGCGGATCAGCGGCGAGGCGATGGAAGCCTATCGCAGCCACCTGCAAAACGTGCTGAACGAGTACGTCGCGGAAACCGACAGCGAGTGGGGTCGTGAACTCGCCGAAAACCTCGATGACTACCTGCGCCGTTTCTGGCTGGTCAAGCCTAAGGCTGCCAACCTGAAGTCGTTGCTTTCCAGCACTCGTGCCAACCCGCAGTGATATGCGCCTGAAGAGTTTGATGAGGTTTTAACAATGGCTGAACGTCTGAATAACGACTTCCAGTTCATCGATGTCGGGCGCAAAGATCCGAAGAAGAAACTGTTGCGTCAACGCAAGAAAGAGTTCGTCGAAATCTACGAACCGTTCAAACCCCAGCAGTCGGCCGACCAGGCCCACCGCTGTCTGGGTTGCGGCAACCCGTATTGCGAATGGAAGTGCCCGGTGCACAACTTCATTCCCAACTGGCTCAAATTGGTGGCCGAGGGCAACATTCTTCAGGCCGCCGAGTTGTCGCACCAGACCAACACCCTGCCGGAAGTCTGCGGCCGGGTCTGTCCGCAGGATCGTCTGTGCGAGGGTGCCTGCACCCTTAACGACGGTTTCGGTGCGGTGACCATCGGTTCGGTCGAGAAGTACATCACCGACACCGCGTTCGCCATGGGCTGGCGCCCGGACATGTCGAAGGTCAAACCGACCGGCAAACGTGTCGCGATCATCGGTGCAGGCCCGGCGGGTCTGGGTTGTGCCGACGTGCTGGTACGCGGTGGCGTGACCCCGGTGGTGTTCGACAAGAACCCGGAAATCGGTGGTTTGCTGACCTTCGGCATCCCCGAGTTCAAGTTGGAAAAGACTGTGCTGAGCAATCGCCGCGAAGTCTTCACCGGCATGGGCATCGAGTTCCGTCTGAATACCGAAGTCGGCAAAGACGTGACCATGGAACAACTGCTCGCCGAATACGATGCGGTGTTCATGGGCATGGGCACCTACACCTACATGAAGGGCGGTTTTGCCGGTGAAGACCTGCCGGGCGTGTATGACGCACTGGATTTCCTCATCGCCAACGTCAACCGCAACCTGGGCTTTGAAAAGTCGCCGGAAGATTTCGTCGACATGAAAGGCAAGAAGGTTGTGGTACTCGGCGGCGGCGACACGGCGATGGACTGCAACCGTACGTCGATCCGTCAGGGCGCCAAGTCAGTGACCTGTGCTTATCGCCGTGACGAAGCGAACATGCCCGGCTCGCGCAAAGAGGTGAAGAACGCCAAGGAAGAAGGCGTGAAATTCCTCTACAACCGCCAGCCTATCGCTATCGTCGGTGAGGACAAGGTCGAAGGCGTTAAAGTGGTCGAGACACGTCTCGGCGAACCGGACGCCCGTGGCCGTCGCAGCCCTGAGCCGATCCCGGGTTCCGAAGAGATCATCCCGGCCGACGCCGTGGTTATCGCGTTCGGTTTCCGCCCGAGCCCGGCGCCGTGGTTCGAACAGTTCGAAATCCAGACCGACAGCCAGGGCCGCGTTGTTGCGCCTGAGCAAGGTCAGTACAAGCACCAGACCAGCAACCCGAAAATCTTTGCCGGTGGCGACATGGTGCGCGGTTCCGACCTGGTGGTGACGGCGATCTTCGAAGGCCGCAATGCGGCTGAAGGGATCCTCGATTACCTGGGCGTCTGATTACATTTCAAACTGAAATGCGATCAAAAATGTGGGAGCGAGCCTGCTCGCGAAAGCGGTCTGTCAGCCAACTTAAATGCTGGATGTGCCGACTTCTTCGCGAGCAAGCTCGCTCGCACAGTTGTTTCTCGGAGTTGCTGATAGCGCATTGATCGTTCCCACGCTCTGCGTGGGAATGCAGCCGGGGACGCTCTGCGTTCCAAAAAGCGTGACGCAGAGCGTCACAGGAGGCGTTACCACGCAGAGCGTGGGAACAATCATTGCGCAATAAATTGACCCGATAGACAAAAGGCTGACCTGCATCCGTGCCTTTTGCGTCGCGCTCTGAGAAAATGCCCGCACTTTTTTTCCGGATGCCGACATGACTGCCCTGAAGAACGACCGTTTTCTCCGCGCCCTGCTCAAGCAACCCGTTGACGTCACCCCGGTGTGGATGATGCGTCAGGCCGGTCGCTACCTGCCGGAATACCGCGCCAGCCGCGCCCAGGCCGGTGATTTCATGAGCCTGTGCATGAATCCGGAATTCGCCTGCGAAGTCACGATGCAACCGCTCGACCGCTATCCACAACTGGATGCGGCGATCCTGTTTTCCGACATCCTCACCATCCCCGATGCCATGGGCCAAGGCCTGTACTTCGAGACCGGTGAAGGTCCGCGCTTCAAGAAAGTCGTCAGCACACTGGCCGACATCGAAGCCCTGCCGATCCCTGATCCGCACAGAGACCTCGGCTATGTGATGGACGCGGTCAGCACCATCCGTCGCGAATTGAACGGTCGTGTGCCGCTGATCGGCTTCTCTGGCAGCCCGTGGACACTGGCGACCTACATGGTTGAAGGCGGTTCGTCGAAAGACTTCCGCAAGACCAAGGCGATGCTCTACGACAACCCGCAAGCCATGCACCTGCTGCTGGATAAACTGGCGCAGTCGGTGACCTCTTATCTCAACGGCCAGATCATGGCCGGCGCGCAAGCGGTGCAGATCTTCGATACCTGGGGCGGCAATCTGTCGGCGGCGGCGTATCAGGAGTTCTCGCTGGCCTACATGAAGAAAATCGTCAGCGGCCTGATCCGTGAACACGACGGTCGCAAAGTGCCGGTGATCCTTTTCACCAAGAACGGCGGTCTGTGGCTGGAAAGCATCGCTGACGCTGGCGCTGACGCACTGGGTCTGGACTGGACCTGCGACATCGGCAACGCCCGCGCCCGTGTTGGCGACAAGGTTGCCCTGCAAGGCAACATGGACCCAACCGTGCTCTACGCCAAGCCGGAAGCGATCCGCACTGAAGTCGGGCGCATTCTGGCCAGCTACGGCAAGGGCAGCGGGCACGTGTTCAACCTCGGCCATGGCATCACGCCTGAGGTTGATCCGGAGCACGCTGGTGCGTTCCTGCGTGCGGTACATGAGTTGTCGGCGCAGTATCACGAGTGATCGCGCTTCAATAAAAAACGCCTGGCATATGCCGGGCGTTTTTGTTTGAACGATTCAATGTCGGACACCGATCATCTGTAGGAGTGAGCCTGCTCGCGATAGCGGTGTGTCAGGCAGCATATTCAGCGACTGACTCACCGCTATCGCGAGCAGGCTCACTCCTACAGGGGTTTTGTATCAGGCCTTAACACCTTGCAACGGCGGCAGTTTTGCCAGCTTCAACGCCACCAGCAGCGCGATCAGCAACAGCGCACCAATAAACAGGCCGATGCCATTCCAGCCGCCCAGATGCCAGAACACCCCGCCCGCCGTCCCGGCAATGCTCGACCCGGCGTAATAACTGAACAGATACAGCGACGACGCCTGACCCTTAGCCTTCAACGCCCGCCGACCAATCCAGCTACTCGCCACCGAATGCGCGCCAAAGAAGCCAAAGGTGAAAATCAACATGCCGACAATCACCAGCAACAGCGGCGTGAACATCGTCAACGCCAAGCCGGCAAACATCAGCGCAATGGTCGCCCACAACACTTTGCGTCGCCCCAGTTTGTCCGCCAGCGAACCAATCTTCGCCGAACTGTAGATACCCGACAGGTACACCACCGACAGCAAGCCAACGAATACCTGATCGAGGTTGTACGGCGCGGCCAGCAAGCGATAACCGATGTAGTTGAACAGCGTGACGAACGCGCCCATCAACACGAACGCTTCAAGAAACAGCAGCGGCAGACCGGCATCGCGAAAGTGCATGGTGAAACCATCGAGCAAACTGCGTGGGTGCAGTGAGCGCGAGCGGAAGTTGCGCGACTCGGGAAGGATTTTCCAGAACACCGCTGCCGCAATCATCGCCAGACCACCGATCACCAGCATCGCCGTGTGCCAACTGACGAAGTCGATCAGCACGCCGGTGATTAAGCGCCCGCTCATCCCGCCAATCGCGTTGCCGCCGATGTACAAACCCATCGCCAGACCGATGTGTTGCGGGTGAATCTCCTCACTCAGGTATGTCATTGCCACCGCTGCTAGACCGCTCAGCGACAGCCCGATCAACGCGCGCATGATCAGCACGCCGTGCCAACTCGGCATCATCGCGCTGGCCATGGTGCACAGCGCTGCCGCGAACAGCGCAGTCACCATCACCGGTTTGCGCCCGACCCGATCGGAAATCGGCCCGGTGATCAGCAGGCCGATGGCGAGCATGCCGGTGGCTACCGAAAGAATCAGGCTGCTCTGTGCCGCGTTGATCCCGTACTCGTTGGAAAGCAGCGGCATCATCGGCTGCACGCAGTAGAGCAGGGCAAACGTCGCGAAGCCGCCGCTGAACAGCGCCAGCACCGTGCGCATGAACATCGGCGTGCCTTTTTCGATGTAGATCTCTTGCAGCTCGGCGACGACATCGTCGGCTGCAGCGGGCGGGACTTCATGGGCAAGGGGCGCGACAGCAGTTTTCACTTCAGACCTCGGAGGGCACGGCCAGGCAGGCAATGAAAAAATCATATAGCTGGCTAATGTTTCTATCCAATATATTGTTCGACCTGTTTGATAGCTTTAACGACCTAATGGGGTTTCCATGGAATTGCGTCATCTGCGCTACTTCATCGCCGTCGCCGAAGAACTGCACTTCGGCCGCGCCGCACAGGTGCTGGGGATTTCGCAGCCACCGCTGAGCCAGCAGATTCAAGCGCTGGAGCAAGAGGTTGGCGCGCGGCTGTTCGAGCGGACCAATCGTCGAGTTGAGTTGAGTGAGGCCGGGCGGCTGTTTCTCGAAGAGGCGCGGCTGGTACTGGCGCAGGTTGATAAAGCGGCGGACGTCGCCAGACGTGCGCAACTCGGTGAACTGGGCGAGTTGAAGATTGGCTTCACCTCGTCGGCGCCGTTCAACTCGACCATTCCCCAGGCGATCTTTTCCTTTCGCCAGCGTTTTCCGGCGGTGCACCTCAACCTTCGTGAGATGAGCAGCACGCAAGTCGCCGAGGGTTTGGTGGATGAGTCGATCGAGGTCGGGATCATGCGCCCGCTGGGTTTGCCGGATTCGCTGAGTGTGGTGGAATTGATGCGTGAGCCGCTGGTCGCCGTGCTCGGTTCCAAGCATCCATTGGCGCAGGGCAGTGAAGAAGGGCTGTTCCTCTCGGCGCTGGCGCTGGAGCCCTTCGTGTTCTTTCCGCGCAGTTACGGCAGCGGGCTGTATGCGCAATTGCTGAGCCTGGCGCGCGATGCCGGGTTCAGCCCGCACTTCGCTCAAGAAGCGGGGGAGGCGATGACCATCATCGGTCTGGTCGCAGCGGGGTTGGGGGTTTCGGTACTGCCGGCGTCCTATCAGCGGATGCGCATCGATGGCGTTGTCTACCGACCGTTGCTCGATCCGGAAGCGGTGTCGGCGGTGTGGCTGGTGCAGCGCAAGGATCAGAAATCGCCGATGGCCAAGGCGTTTGTCGACCTGCTCACGCGCAAAGTCGAACCTTCAAAGGCGTGATTGCAGCGCAATCAAATCGCGAGCAGGCTCACTCCCACAGGGGAACGCATTCCAAGGTGGGAGCGAGCCTGCTCGCGAAGGCGTCGGCCCAAACATCACAGATCTCAGGGCAACCGCACCAAATCCCCCTTCAACGCCACCCGCGTGACAAAAATCCCCGCCCGGCACTCGTACGTATTCAAATCCTTGCGCACATGCTGGTCGTAGTAACTGACGATGTTGACCACCGCATTCGCTCCGACCCGCTTGGCATCGGCCTGCAACTTGATCAGATTTGACTGCAACACCCACTCGCAGGAGTTGTGATCACTCTTGTTGAAGCCGTTGGTCTTCAAATCACTGACCACTCCACGGCGCAATAACTGCTGCGTGCCCTGCGGTTCATTACCGAGCAGATAGAACTTCACACTGCCATCCAGCCGTCCGGCGCGAATCGCGTCCGACAGCACGGTTTCGAAGGGCATGTACATCAGATTGGTGGCGTGGCTGGCGCTGGGCAGTAGCGCGAAAAGTGCGACGGCGATCAGGGCTTTCACTTGCATGGTCATCTCCTTGACGTAGCGATGAACATTCGCTGATTCAAAGAGTGTAGACACCGTACATCTGTTACAGAGAAAAGAGTGTGGAGTGTGTGTAGCTCAAAGGCTACACTTCGGCGATGACTGAGATTCTTCGAAGTTCCACATTTTCCAGCTGGCTTTTAAAGTTGGCTGATAGTCGCGCCAGGATGCGTATTCAGGTGCGAATTGATCGTATGGCTGACGGAAATTTTGGCGATGTCAAAGCTATCGGTGAAGGGCTCAGCGAAGTCAGAATTGACTATGGCCCCGGATATCGAGTCTATTTCATGCAACAAGGTCGGCAAGTGGTCATCCTCCTTTGCGGCGGAGACAAGAGCAGCCAACCCCGAGACATCAAGCAAGCCAGGCTCATCGCGGAGTCCTGGCAGGAGCAAAACCCATGACCGAAAAATTCACTCGTTGGGACTCAGCCGAGTACCTCAAGACAGAAGAGGACATGGCTAACTATCTGGACGCCTGCATGGAGGAGGCTGGAGATGACCCGGCTTTTATCGCCAAGGCACTTGGCACCATAGCGAGAGCGCGAGGCATGACTCAGGTCGCACGTGACGCAGGGTTGTCCCGAGAGAGCCTCTACCGCGCACTATCAGGTGAAGGAAACCCCGAGTTCGGAACAATCCTGAAAGTGGTGAAGGCGTTAGGATTGAAGTTACACGCCAGTACTTGATCCGGGCTGAATGACAAAGGGCGCCGAATGGCGCCCTTTGTCGTTTCTACAATCCCATCAATCCACGTGCGCCAGATCCCCGCGCAGCGCCACGCTCGACACCACGAGCCCGGCACGGCACTGGAATTTTTCGGTGTCTTTGTACAGGTCACGCTGGTCGACGCTGGCGATGTTGATCACCGCGTTGGCGTCGGCTTTCTTCGCGGCGTTCTGCAAGGTGGCCAAGGCCGATTGCAGGGCCCAGAAGCAGGCGTCTTCGTCGGACTTGTTCGAGCCGTTGGTTTTACGGCTGCTGCTCACGGTGTCGAGTTTGCGCACCTGTTTTGGCAGCGTTTCGCCGGCCAGGTAGAACTTCACGCTGCCGTCGAGCAGGCCGGCGTCGGTGGCGCGTTTGACGCCTTCGCGGAAGCTCAGGTAAGTCGGCTCGTCGGCACCCTGTTTGATGATGCCCAAGCTGTTGACGGCTTCGATGTCCGGGTTGATCGACAGCTCTTTGAGCACGTTGTCGCGCAGGCGATTGACCCAGCGGTTGTAGTTGCCGTGGATCTTGCCGTCCTTGGCGTCGAGGCCGTAGCTGCTGCGGTAGTCGATTTCAAACGAGGTCGGGGTGAACGGAATGTCGACTTCGGCGTGATGGCGACCGCGCACGGTGATCGCCGCTTTGATCATGCCCGGACGTACCGATTGCACGACCCACTGGCGATCGTTCAGCGCAGTGACGATGGCGCGGCTCATCTGTTGCTGGGTGAAGCCGAGGTTGGGCGAGAACTCTTCCTTGGCGTTGTAAACCGGTTTGCTGGTGCAACCGCCGAGCACAAAAGCCAGTGCCAACAGAGCGGCGATGCGGTGAAACTGAGTCATTCCCTTCACTCCAAACGTGTAGCGGTCAGTGCCAGCGGCGGAAAATCAACGAGGTGTTGACGCCACCAAAAGCGAAATTGTTGTTCATCACGTAGTCGTGATGCATCTGGCGGAATTCGCCGCGCAGGTAATCGAGCTTGCCGCAGTGCGGATCGACCTCGTCGAGGTTGAACGTGTGCACGTACAGGTCGCGGTTCATCATTTCGATGCTGAACCACGACTCCAGCGCGCCGCAGGCGCCGAGGGTGTGGCCAAGAAAACTCTTCTGCGAGCTGATCGGCATGCGTTCGCCAAACAAACTGCTGGTCGCCAGTGTTTCGGCAATGTCGCCCTGTTCTGTAGCCGTGCCGTGACCATTTACATAGCCAATGGCCTCCGGCGTCAGGCCGGCGTCTTCCAGCGCCAGCTCCATGGCACGGCGCATGGTCACTTGTTCCGGGCGCGTGGTGTGCTGGCCGTCGGCGTTGCTGCCGAAACCGACGATCTCGGCGTGGATGCGCGCACCGCGCGCGAGCGCGTGTTCCAACTCTTCCAGGACCAGCATGCCGCCGCCTTCACCGATCACCAGACCGTCGCGATCCTTGTCGTAGGGGCGTGGACTGGTCTGCGGCGCATCGTTTTTCAGGCTGGTGGCGTAGAGCGCGTCGAAGACCATGGCTTCGGTCGGGCACAGTTCTTCGGCGCCGCCGGCGAGCATCAACGGCAGGCGGCCGAACTTGATCGCCTCGTAGGCGTAACCGATGCCCTGACTGCCGCTGGTGCAGGCGCTGGACGTCGGGATCAGCCGCCCGGTCAGGCCAAAGAAGATGCTGATGTTGGCCGCCGTGGTGTGCGGCATCATCCGCACGTAGGAGTTGGCGTTGAGGCCTTCAGCCACCGAGTTGAGCAGCATGTTGCCGAACGCTTTGATCTCGTCGGTGCTGCCGGTGGACGAGCCGCAGGCCACGCCCATGCGCCCGTCCTTGATCGAAGGATCACCGAGCAGTCCGGCGTCGGCGAGTGCCTGTTCCGCCGCGCCCACCGCGAGACGCGACACCCGGCCCATGCTGCGCAATTGCTTGCGGGTCCAGTGTGCGGGCACTGCAAAGTCATCGATCGGCCCGGCCAGACGCGTGTTGAGTTCGCTGAAGCGATCCCACTCGTCCATCCGGCGGATGCCGCTGCGATTGGCCGCAAAGTTGCCGGCGATGGTCTGCCAGTCGCTGCCCAGCGAAGTGATGCCGGCCATGCCGGTGACGACGACGCGCTTCATCAGCACAAACCTCCGTTGACCGCCAGCACCTGGCGGGTGATGTACGAGGCTTCCGCCGACATCAGGAAATTCACCGCACTGGCGACCTCTTCCGGGGTGCCCATGCGTTGCGCGGGGATCATTTTCATCAATTCTTCCACCGGCACGTTTTCGTCGAGCATCGCCGTGTCGATGAGGCCCGGTGCGACGCAGTTAACGGTGATTTTGCGCTTGCCCAGCTCGATCGCCAACGCCTTTGCCGCGCCGATCACGCCGGCCTTGGAGGCGCTGTAGTTGACCTGGCCACGGTTGCCGATCAGCCCCGACACCGAGGTGATGCAGACAATGCGACCTGCGGCGCGACGGCGGATCATCGGCATCATCACCGGGTGCAGAACGTTGTAGAAACCGTCGAGGTTGGTGCGCAATACCACGTCCCAATCATCGTCGCTCAGTGCCGGGAACGCGCCGTCGCGGGTGAGGCCGGCATTCAGCACCACGCCGTAATAGGCGCCGTGGCTTTCGACGTCGGCTTCGAGGATGGCTTTACAGGTTTCACGGTCGGCGACGTCGAATTGCAGGATCCGCGCCTTGCGGCCCAGCGCTTCGACTTCAGCCTGAACGGCTTGTGCTTCGGCCACACCGCTGCGGCAATGCAGGACGATATCGTGCCCGGCCTGCGCCAGACGCAAGGCAATGGCGCGGCCGATGCCACGGCTGGAGCCGGTGACCAGTACGGATTCAGTCATCGTTCGACTCCTGTGTCTGTTGCAGATATTGATTAACCTGAGGCGGGCGGAACACGTTCAGGCGCGCGCTGGCGTGAATGCCAGCGCCGTTGATATGGCATTCGAAGACGCCCATGCCGTTGTCGTCTTCCAGCGAGCGCAGGCCATGAATGGTCAACTCGCTGCCGGCGGGAAACGCTTCGACGTTGCACTCAAATTTGCGTGTGCCGAGCAAAAAGCCCAGCTCCACCGGATTGCCTTTCTGGCGCGCGTGGCAACCGGCAAACGCGGCGACGCTCTGCGCCATCAGCTCGACGCCGACCCACGCCGGCAGGCTGCCGTCGGGCAGGTTGAACAGGCCATCTGACTTGACCGTGAGGCGGGTGTAAATCTGCTCATCGTCAAAGCTTGAGACGCTGTCGATCAGAATCATGTCGCCCGCGTGGGGCAGCAATTCGGCGAGCGGCCAATCAGTCATGGGGCGTCTCCGATAATCAGGCTGACGTTGTTGCCACCGAAGGCAAACGAGTTACTCATCAGGTAGCGGGGTGCAATGGACGTCAGGCGCTCGCTTGCGGTCACCCATTTGAGTGGCGGCAGCGCGGGGTCGGCCTGACCGTCCCAGACGTGCGGTGGCAAGGCGTTTTCGGGATTGTCGGCGCTCAGGCTCAACCAGCAGAACGCGGCTTCCAGTGCGCCGGCTGCGCCGAGGGTATGGCCAGTCAGCGGTTTGGTCGACGAGCAGGCCACGCCTGCGGGGAACAGTTCGGCGACCGCCAGACTTTCCATGGCGTCGTTGTGTTGGGTGGCGGTGCCGTGCAGGTTCAGGTAGCTGATCTGCGCTGCTTGCAGGTGCGCGCGGTTCAAGGCTTTCTGCATCGCTTGCAGCGCGCCGCGCCCCGTCGGCTCAGGGGCGGAAATGTGATGGGCGTCGGAACTGGCGCCGGCGCCAAGCAAGGCAATGGCCGGACCTTCGCCCTGTTGTTTGCTCATCACGAACAGCACTGCCGCTTCGCCGATATTGATGCCGCTGCGGTTGGCCGAGAATGGATTGCAGCGCTCGTCGGCCATCGCCTCCAGTGATGAAAATCCATTGAGGGTCAGTTTGCACAGGCTGTCGACGCCGCCGCACAACACTGCGTCGCACAGGCCCAGATCGAGTAAGCGCCGGGCACTCATCAATGCACGCGCGCTGGATGTGCACGCGGTGGAAATCACGTAGGCCGGGCCGCTCAGTTGCAGCCAGTCAGAGAGGAAGTTGGCCGGCGCGCCGAGCTCTTGTTGCCGATAGTCGTATTCCGCCGGGAACTGCTGCTCGCGAATGTAATGCGCCAGGCCACGACTGGCCTCGTCGATACCCGAAGTGCTGGTGCCTAGGACCACGCCGATACGGTCGCAGCCGTAGGTCTGGATAGCATGATCAATGTCATCGCGAATCTGCAGTGCCGCTTCCAGCAACAGCTGATTATTGCGGCTGCGTTGATCGGCGAGTTCTGCCGGGATCGGCGCCAGTTCACCCTGGACGGCGGCCACTGGCAACTCACGCTCCGGCACCCATCCAGACTCGCGGCGCATGCCCGAACAGTCGCCGGCAAACAGGTTGCGCGCGACTTCGGACTTGTCGCGCCCCAGCGCACAAACCACTCCGAGGGCATTCAGGTAAGCGGTCATGGCGTCGGTTCACCCAGCGGAGAAACGCGATAGTGCGGGCCTTGGGGCAGGTTCAATTGAAAGCTCAACGGTTGTGAATAGTGAATATCCCAGCGCGCTGGCAGGGAGCGTTGCGGACCCTGTTGTTGCGCGGCGGGGTAATTGCGCAGCAGCTCGCCGGACGGGGTCAGGGCGAACAACAGCGCAGCAAACAATTCCCGGGCTTCGGGGTTCGGTGGCAGCAGACCATCAGCCTGCCAGCGACCGTCGATCAATTGCTGACGGGCCTGAGGAATGCCTAGCGGATCCATCATCGACCAACGGATGCCCGGGCCTTCGCGCTGGATCACCAGCAGCCAATCCTGACGTTGTTCGGCCTGTTGGCGTTCGATGTGCAGTTGCAGCGGCAATGGCAAAGTCGGGTTGCCCGCCGGGAGTGGCGCCTGGCTGGCGCAGGCACTTAAAAGAAATATTGCGCCGATCATCACCATTCGCAGCGCTGCAGCCACTGTGGGAGCGAGCTTGCTCGCGAATGCGGTCTCACATTCAACAGTTCTGGTGACTGATACATCGCTTTCGCGAGCAAGCTCGCTCCCACAGGTTATTGGTAGCATCAGGAAACCTCTGCCAGAGGTTTACGCGCGACAACGTTCACCAACGTCTCTTCGCGCTGCCCGAACGGCTTGGGTTTGAGTAAGCCAAACCGCTCCAGCAAACCAAAATCCTTCGACCGGCTCCACCACAGATACGGGTAGGAAACATTGCCTTCGCCAAACTCGAAACCCTGGCCGCGAATCATCTGCAGATACTGCGCCGCACTTTTCTGCACATGCATCGGATGACGGAACAGCCAGCGAATCACCCACGTATCAATGTATGCCTCGGTGGACTCGGCGAACAGCAGATAGCCGCCCGGTTTCAGCACCCGATAAAACTCGGCCAGCGCCTTTTCCTGCTCGACCAGATGATGAAAGGTCTGGTGACAGAACAGCAGATCTACGCTGGCGTCCGCCACATTGAGCGTCGCGCAATCGCTGCCGATCAGCTCCACGTGCAGACCCAGACGCGCCGCTTCTTCGCCACTCAATTCAAGGCTGTGCGGGTCGGCATCGACGCCGATCAACCGCTGTGGCGCAAAGGTCTGGCGCAGATGGCCGAACGACTTGCCCTGACCGCAACCGGCGTCCAGCAACACCGGGTTTTCCGGCAGTGCCTCACTGAAGAGTCCGCGTAAATCATTGATCGCCACGCGCAACACGTGGTGCTGCCAGGTGTGGCTGCGCAGGAACCAGAAACCGAAGCGGGTTTCTTCGACGTAGCTGTCGCTCAAGTAATTCATGTGGCGTCCTTTGCACAGAGTTCGGAAATCATCTTCAAGCGGCGGCGTGCTTCGCTGACGAACGGATTGCGCTCATCCCAGGCGTAACCGGCGAGGATCGAACAGATCATCCGACGGATTTCCGCCTGGCTGTCTTCATAGAAAATCACGTCCTGAAAGGTGCCGGCGTACCAGCCCTCGACGTAGCAGCGAAAGGTGTCGACGCCACGCTTGAGCGGCTCGGCGAATTCGCTCTGCCAGTCGACGGTTTCGCCCTGCAACTGACGGTGCAAAACCGCTGCTGCCATGCTCGCCGAACGCATGGCGATGGTCACACCGGAGGAGAACACCGGGTCAAGAAATTCTGCCGCGTTGCCGAGCAAGGCAAAGCCTGGCCCGTGCAGGCTTTTTACATTGGCGGCGTAACCGCCGAGCGTGCGCGCCGGGGTGTCCCACACAGCATTGTTGAGTACGCCGGCAAGGCTCGGGGTTTCGGCGATGAAACCGCGCAGACAGGCATCCAGATCGCTGTCGCGATCCTTGAAATGTTCTTCAGCGGCGACCACGCCCACCGAACAGCGACCGTTGCTGAACGGGATCGTCCAGAACCACACATCACGATGTTCGGGATGCGTGGTGACGAGGATTTTTTCGCGGTCGAACGCCGGGTTGTCGATGTGATCTTCAACGTGGGTGAACACCGCCTGACGCACCGGGAAATTCGACGGTGCTTCCAGATCCAGCAGTCGCGATAACACGCGGCCGTAGCCGCTGGCATCGAGGACGAAATCCGCTTCGACGCGGTACTCACTACCGTCCTCGCGGCGTACGTCGAGCAACGGTTTTGTCCGCTCGAAATCGACGCTGACGATGGCATCGCCGTAGCGGATTTCCGCGCCCTGCAACGCCGCTTGATCGGCCAGCAGTTTGTCGAAGTCGGCACGTTGCACCTGGAACGTGGTCGGTTTGCCGCCGGTAAAGGTGTCACCGAAATCGAAGGCGCTGTAACGCTCGCCCCAGGCGAATGCGGCGCCGGTCTTGCGCTGAAAGCCGGCGGCGTTGACGGCGTCGAGCATGCCAGCCTCTTCGACGAAATCCAGGCAATGGCTGAGCAGGCTTTCGCCGATCGAAAAGCGCGGAAAGTGCTGGCGCTCGAGCACCAGCACATCGTGGCCCTTGCGTTTGAGCAGCGCGGCGGCGATGGCGCCGGACGGGCCGGCACCGATGATCACGACCTGACGGGATTCCATTTCAACGATTGGCACGTGAACTCCGGGGCAAAGGATGTTGCAGATTCAATGGCGCGCGATGCAGGCCGATCAGGGCCGGTAGCAGCGTCGCGATCAGGCCCATCAGCATCAGCGCGAAGTACAGCGCCGGGGTGATGAGTTGTTGTTGCAAGAGCAGATTGAGAAAGACGATTTCGCTGAGGCCACGAATGTTCAGCAGCACGCTTTCGCGCCAGCGGCTGGCGCCTTCGAACGAAGCGCCGGCCCAGCCGAGGCCGAGCCAGTTGCCGAGCAGTTTACTGGCAATCGGCAACAGCAGCAGCGCCGCCCATTGCGCCGCGCCGAGGCTGGTGAGGGCGCTGTGTACATCGATCTGCACAATGCCGAACGTGAGGATCAGCGGAATCGCCAGCCACGTCTGCAAACGGCTCATCCAGCGCGCTGGCAAGGGCAGCACCAGCGGTACTTTCAGCGCGGCCATGCACAGCAGATAACCGATGCCGAAGATCAGCGCGTTGAGTTTGTAATGCTCGGCCATCACCAGCAGCGCAAAGAACCCGAGGCTGTAGGTCAGTGGTCGGCGTACACCGATGACGCGCAGCAACAGCGGCACACAGGCGAGGCCCAGCGGCAGCAACAGACTGCTCAGGTGCAGACTGCCCTGGGCGAGGCCGAACAGTGTCCAGCAGGTCAGATCAATGAGGATCGCGGTTTGCACCAGACGCCGGGTGGCGGCGGGCGGGTAATCGATGTGGCGCAGATACAGGTACAGCACCGGGATCGCAGTGATCGCGAACACCAGGCCGATGGCCAGCGAGTTGAGCCACGGTTGCGTTGGCAGTAGCCAGTAAGCCGCCGCCAAGCCGCAAGTGAACGGCACGGCAAAACTCGGCACGGCGATTTTCACGCTCTGGCGATCGAGTTTCAGATCAATTACATCACTGAGGATATGTCCGAGCAGCAAGGCAAAACTCAGGCTGTAGAGGTTTTTCAGCCAGTCTGGCGCGATCAGTTCGGCGCCACTGAGCTGCCAGCCCGGTTCGATCCAGAAGTACATCAGCAGCGGCAAGCCGAAGCTCGCCAGCAGCAACTGGCTGACAATCGGGATCAGACCGAAGTGGCGCCCAATGCGAGTGGCCACGACGAACAAGGCCATGGCCAGCAGCCAGAAAGCGACGACCATCATGCCTCTGGCTCCGTGACTGTCGCGGTGTGTTCGTGGCGCCCGGCCCACGGTGCGAGCATGAAACTGAACGCCAGACCGAGGCTCACCGACAGGCCGAAATTGCTCACCGCCGGTGTGCTGGAAACCGCCAGCAAACCAAACGACAGCCACGTCGTCACAGCGGCCAGCAAGGTGCCGAGCAGGCTCACCGCCGCACCGCCGACCTGTTCACGCATGAGAATCGCGTAATCAACGCTGATCGCTGTGACCAACAGCAGGCCGAACAGGCTGAACAGGGTCAGTGGCTGACCGAGCCAGCCAAGGCTGGCCAGACTGCACAGCGCAGCGAGCAGCGGCAGGGCGACAATGCGCAGCGCGCCGCCGAGACCGAAGGGCAGCATCAGCACCAGTACGATCAACGCGCAGGAGGCGAGTTTCAGTTCAGCGGCGCTGATTTGCGTCGCGGCGAAAACCTCGTTCAACTCACCGAGGCGATCGACCAGCATCACTCCCGGTAAATCCAGCGCCTGCACCCGCAGTAGCGCCGGGTTGTTAAAACCTTGCAGGCTGGTCATCGCCGCCACGCCGTCTTCGCTCGGGCCGAGCCAAAGCATGCGATAAGGCTCGCCAAGTGGACCGGCCAATGCCGCGTCGATGTCTTCAGCGGGCACGGTCTGCAGCTGTTGCAGTTCTGCTTGCAGGGCGGCGAGCGGTACACCGAGGTCGAGCAATGGCTGCCAGTATTGCGGCAGTTTGTTCAACGCCTCGCGCACTTGCTCCTGCTGGTTCGGCGGGCTGACCAGTTGATCGAGGGCCAGATAACCTTGCAGCTTGTCGAGATTGACCAGTTGCTGCAGACGTTCGCTCAACGCGGCCTGACGCTCGAGCAATTGCTGCTGATTGTCGGCGCGCACGAGGAAGAACTGGCTGGTCGGCTGATAGCCGGTGATACGCGCGATGGTCTGCGCTTCGTCGGTCAGATGTTGCGGTGCGCCGACCCATTGGCGGATGTCATTTTTGCTTTGCAGTTGCACCAGACCGCCGACACAGAAGGCGATCAGCAGCGCCAGCAACACCGGCGTGCGTACGCGTTCGAGGAGTTTTTCGCGCAGTTTGACCAGGCGCTCGGCCAGGTGCAGTGGCCATTGCGCGGGGCGCAGTTCGACATTTTTCAGCAATGCCGGCAACAGGCACACCGCCGACAAATAGGCACCGAGCAAGCCAGCGGCGGAGAACACTGCTATTTGCGTCAGCGCCGGGAACGGCGTCCACGCCAGCGCCAGATAACCGATGGCGCTGGTGATCAGGCTCAGGGTCAGTCCGGACAAGGTCAAGCGCAAGGCTGGCCAACTGCGCCACGGCTTCAGGCTCCAGCTCTTCGACAAATAGTGCAGCGGGTAATCCACGGCCACGCCGATCAGGCTGGAGCCGAGCACCAGCGTCATCACATGCATATGGCCGAACAGCGCCACACACGCCACCGCCCCAAACAACATGCCGACCAGTACCGGCACGAACGCCAGCAATACGCGCCAGCGGCGGAAAGCGAGCAACAGCAGCAAGAGAATGCCGACCGTCGCACCACCACCGACCCAGGTCATTTCGCGCGTGGCTTGCTGCTGACCATTGGCCGCGTAAAGCAAGCCACTGGCGGCCAGCAATTGCACATCGGATTTCGCCGCCTGCTCGCGGCTGTGTTGCAGCAGTGCCGCGACTTGCAGCGGCAGGTTCATGTCGAAGGCGTTGCCGGTGGTGCGCGCTCGCAGCAGCACCCAGCTCTTGCCGTCGGCATCGGCGATCAACGCGCCGCTGCCGATGTCCAGTTGCACCGAGCCGTGCTGCGGCTGGCTGTTCTGAATGCGCCCGGTCAGGCCCAGCCAGTCGTCCTGGCTCGGCACCAGACTGAAACCGCTGAACGGGTCGAACAGGGCTTGTACGCGTTGCTGAATGAATGCGTCGGGGTGTTCGATCAGCAGTTGCCGGTCGTCCGCCGAGAGCATCGCCAATCGCCCTTGCAGCAGCTGCGTGCGCAAGGCCGGCAGATCTGCTTGCAGGTTCCATTGCACTTTTTCGAACAGTCCGCTGGCCTGCCATTGCTCGCCCAGCGTCTGTGCCATGGCGACGGCTTGCTGGCGATCGGCATGACCGACCAGTACCAGCATTTCGCGGTTGAGCGGTTCCTGCATGCGCTGTTCGGCGCGCAGTTCGAGGGCGTCGGGGCTGGTGCCAGGCACCAGTTCCATCAGGTTCGCCGACAGCGGCGCACCGTCGCGCCATTGCCAACCGGCCAGCGCGACGACCGCCAGCAGCAGGATCAGGAACAGCCAGGGCAGCCTGCGTTCACTCGGCAAAGTCATGTTGCTCCGCGTCGCTCAACGGTTGCCCGGCGCTGCTGTCCTGCATGCGCAGCACGGTACTGTCGCCTTGGGTTTCCAGCAGTTCGATGGTCTGCACCAGTGTGCCGCCGTCGATGTTGATCTGATTGAACACTTGCTTAAGTAGCAGCGAGCGCGGCGTCAGGGTCAGTTTCCATTGTTTTGCATCGCCGCTCAGCGTCAGTTCGAAATCCCGTTGCAGGCCACTGCTGTCACCTTGCAGCACGGCGAGGAACAAACGGTTCTGCTCGGCACCGGCACTCTTGTTCGGCAGCAACTGCCAGCCGTTGCCGTCACGCCGGGCTATGCCTTTGGCGGTGATACGGTAGTCCTGTTGCAGCGGGGTCTTCAGCAGCCAGAGCAGGCCGTGGTTTTTCGCCAGAACGAAACTGCCCTTGCTGATCAGCGGCTGGGGCAGGGCGCGCAGGTGTTTTTCCTGGACGAACTGACCGTGGATCACCTCCGGTTTCGCCAGTTGTTCGCTCAGTTGTTGCAGGTCGAAGGCGTTGGCCAGCGCTGACAGCGTCAGCAGCGCCAATACGCTCAGGCTTTTAACCAAAACATTCATCGCAGCATCCTTTCCACGGCATCGGTGAAGACTTTCGGCGAAGCCAGTTGCATCTCGCGACTGCTCACTTCGACGGCAACCTGCACCGAACTGGCGCGGGTCAGGCGTTCGCCGCTGTGCAGGTCGGTGATCAGGTAATTGATCTTCAGACGGTTTTCCCACTCGACCAGACTGGCACGCACATTCAGGCGCTGGCCGAATATCGCGCCGCGCACATAGCGCAGTTGCAGGTCGATGATCGGCCAGGCGAACCCCGACTCGACCATGTGCGTGTAGTTGTGGCCGATCTTGTCGAGCAGCGCGCAACGCGCCACTTCGAGGTATTTGACGTAATGGCCGTGCCAGACCACATGCATCGTATCGACGTCGAAAAACGGCACGAGGATTTCCGTGTCAGCGTGAAGCACTCCGGCGCTACGCATGCAGCCTCCAGTGTTGCGCGGCGATGCGTTGCAGACACAGGCGCAGTTCGCCTTCCAGTGCGCGGTCTTCGATCACCGGCGGGAAGTCCTTGGCCAGTTCTGCATGCATCGCGGCGAGCGACGGCGGCAGCGGTCGGGCGTCTTCGGCCTGGGCGCGCAGCCACACGCCTTGATTGGCGGCGAGCAGGGTGGCGGCGGCGACTTGTTCGGTCAGCTCCAGCACACGGATCGCATCACGGGCGGCGATGGTGCCCATGCTCACTTTGTCCTGGTTGTGGCATTCGGTGGAACGCGAGAACACGCTGGCCGGCATGGTGTTTTTCAGCGCTTCGGCGGTCCAGGCGCTGGTGCCGATCTGCACGGCTTTGAAGCCGTGGTTAATCATTGCGCGATCCGCCGGGGCACCGGAAAGGTTGCTCGGCAGACCGTGGTTGTAACGCTCATCCACCAGCAAGGCGAGTTGCCGATCGAGCAGGTCGGCGACGTTGGCCACGAGGTTTTTCAGGCTGTCCATGGCGAACGCGATATGCCCGCCGTAGAAGTGCCCGCCGTGCAGCACGCGCTCGGCTTCGGCGTCGATGATCGGGTTGTCGTTGGCGCTGTTCAGTTCGATTTCGATGAACGAACGCAGCCAGTTCAGGCTGTCGGCCAACACGCCGAGCACGTGCGGTGCGCAGCGCAGCGAATAGCGATCCTGCAAGCGATGCAGTGGCGCGGTCGGCGCGTCGATGGCCAGATCCTTGCGCAGCCACGCGGCGACCTGCATTTGCCCCGGGTGCGGTTTGGCGGCGAACAGGCGTTCGTCGAAGTGCTCCGGGTTGCCTTGCAGCGCCACCACGTTGAGCGCGGTGATGCGCGTGGCCAGTTGCAGCAGATAATCGGCGCGGGCGAAGGCGAGGCAGGCGAGGCCGGTCATCACGGCGGTGCCGTTCATCAGCGCCAAGGCTTCTTTCGGGCGCAGCACCAAAGGTGTCCAGCCGAGTTCGCGATGCACATCGGCAGCCTGACGGCGTTCGCCACGGAACATCACTTCACGCTCGCCGGAAAGTGTCGCGGCAACGTAGGACAGCGGCGTCAGATCGCCGCTGGCGCCGACCGAACCTTCTTCAGGAATCAGCGGCAGAATGTCGTATTCGAGAAACGCGTGCAGCCGCTCGAGCAGTTCCACGCGCACCCCGGAAACGCCGTGACACAACGACTGCAAACGTGCCGCCAACACCGCGCGAGTGGCTTGTGCATCGAGCAGTTTGCCCAGTCCGCAACCGTGAAAGGTGTAGAGGTGACGTGGCAACGCTTCAACGTGATGCAGCGGCACCGCGACCACGCAAGAATCGCCGTAACCGGTGGTGACGCCGTAGATCACGCCTTCCTTGTCCAGCAGCGAATCGAGAAACCGCGCGCCTTTGGCGATGCGCTCGCGGTAGTCGGCGTCGCTCTGCAACTGCACGGGCGCCTGACGGTTGGCCAGGGCCAGCACGTCTTCGATGCGCAATGGGCGTTCGCCGAAGGTTACCGGCTCATGGGTTGGCGTCGTCATCGGTCTTCCAGAAAGGGTAAAAGTTGAACCATTGTGGCGGCGCTTCGAGGCAATAGTGACTCAGGCGCTGCGCATAGCGGGTGGCCCACTGATGAATGACCTGCTCGCGCTCGCTGCGCTTCCACACCACGGCTTCGGCGAAGGGCTCGAGGGTCAGGCGATAGTGGCCGTCCGGTTGCTTGAGGCACATCAGCAGATTGACCGGGCATTTCAGCAGGCCGGCAAGCAGCCACGGGCCTTGCGGGAACGGCGCTGGATGGCCGAGAAAGTCCACGGTCACGCTACGCCCGCCGTGCAGCGGCACACGGTCGCCGGCGATCGCCAGCCATTCGCCGCGCTCCAGCCGTTCGTGCAGTTGCAGCATGATTACCGGGTCGAGTTCGCTGACCTGAATCAGGCGCAGATTGGTCGCCCCGGCCTCGCCCAGCAAACGGTTGAATTGCTCGGCGTGCTTGGTGTGCACCAGCACATTCATCGTGACCTTTTCGCCGATCTCCGCCAGTGCGCGGCACACTTCGAGATTGCCCAGATGTGCGCCCACCAGCAGTTGCCCGCGACTGCCGCGCAACTGCTTGCGCAGCAGCGCCGGGTCGATGATCTCAATCTGTTCGATGCGCAGTTTGCCGTTCCACACGTCAAGCTTGTCGAGCATCGAATCGGCGAACGCCATGAATTGGCCGAACACCCGCCAAAGGGTCGGGCGCAAATCGGCGCGTTGGCTCCAGTCGGCCAGGCGCTGCTGGTATTGCCAGGCACTGCGCCGTGCGGTGCGGCCGAACAGGAAAAAGTACAGAACGATGCCGTACAGCAAAGGGCTGAGCAGGCGTCGGCCAAGGACCTTGGCGGCGAACGCGGTGAATTTCATCAGCAGGAAACTGCCGCGTTCTTCGCGGTCGGCCCAGTGCTTCTTGTCGGTCTCGCTGGTCATGTTCGCCACCGCCGCCAGAGGATCAGCGGGAAGCGCAGCAACATGCCAAGAAACAGCCGCGTGTGCATGCTGGAAATCAGTGCGTTGTCGTGGAACAGACGGAAGTGCGACACACCGTCCAGCGGGTAGTGCACGCTGGTTTGCAGCCAGCGCATCGGCTGATTGCGCCACGACAGGCGCACGAGAATGTCCGAGTCGAAATCCATGCGCTTGCCAACTTTCGCCGAATCGATCACCGCCAGCGTCGGGGCCAGTGGATAGACGCGAAACCCGCACATCGAATCGCGGATCTGCAGCGACAGCGTGTTGATCCAGACCATGACGTGGGTCAGGTAGCGCGCGTACAAACGGCCTTTCGGCACACTCTCGTCGAACAGCGGATAACCGCAGATCATCGCCTCGGGATGCGCGCGGGATTCTTCGACGAAACGGTCGACATCGTGCAAATCGTGCTGACCGTCGGCATCGACCTGCAGCGCATGGCTGAAACCCAATAGCGAGGCTCCGCGCAAACCGGTCATCACCGCGCCGCCCTTGCCCTGATTGGCGGTCAGACGTACCAGATGGACGTTGTCGCGTACGGCCAGAGTATCGAGCACCTTCGCACAGGATTGGGTGCTGGCGTCATCCACCAGAATGCACGGCAAGCCTTGCGCGAGCAGGGCGTCGACCACGGTGCCGATCGCGGTTTCGTGGTTATAAACCGGGATCACGGCACAAGGATTATGCATACCGGTAATTCCTGTGGGAGCGAGCCTGCTCGCGATTGAGTGCGCAGCACTCACCAAGGTCAATCATGCTCTACACCCAAAAGAATTCGGCCACTTGAGCACGTCGCCGTGTCATTGCGATAAGCGAAATACAATTTGCGGCGCTCAGGATCAAACCGCAGGTGTAACTGGATTTCATCACCGGGGCGCACCAGTTGCTGGAACTTCAGCACTTCCATCCCGGCAAACGGGCCGGTCAGATTCAGCAACTGCCGCCCAAGGTTCAGCGCCCATTCAACCTGCACCACGCCGGGCAATACCGGGGCTTTAGGGAAGTGGCCGCTGAAATAAGCCAGATCCGGCGGCACGCTCAACTGCAGACTCCATTCACCCTCAGTTTCGACCTGTTCCAGCACTTCCGGCGCTTTCGCTCGCGGTGCAATCAGCAAGGCTTCGATATCGGCCTGCGGCAGCTTGCCTTGGCTGTTCAACGGCAATTGCCGCACCAGCCGCCAACGCCGGGGCAGCGCCAGGGCTTCGCAGTGTTGGCGCAAATGCTGGCGCAGGCTTTCGGTCAGGCTGCGGCGGCCGTGCTCACGCAAGGCAAACAGCCCCGACTCGCTGAGCACCAGCAACGCACCGAGCGAGGCGCGATTTTCCTGGACCACGCCCAGACGTGCTTCGGCGACCCAGGCGTGGGTAACCAAGGCCTGTTCGAGCATGGGCAGCGAGATGCGTTTTTCTTCGAGTTTGACGATCCGGTCCAGCCGTCCGAGCAGTTCGAAGCGGCCATCGGCAGCGATACGCGCGGCGTCAGCGGTGTGTTCGACGTGCCCGGCAGGTAAATAAGGTGAAGCGATCAGCAGGGCGCCGTCGCTGTCCTGGCTCAGTACGACATCGGCGAACGGTTGCCACAGGTGTTCGCCCTGACGCCAGGCAATGCCGCCGGTTTCCGAGCTGCCGAGGATTTCCGTCGGCCATTGCTGCAAGCGTTGCTGCAGGCTCTGCGCGGCCTCAAGCGGCAACGCGCCACCGGAGGAAAACACTCGGCGCACGGCGCTCAGGGCAGGCCAGTCGAGGTTGTCGCCCATGCGTTTGAGCAACGCCGGGCTGGCAACCCAGGCGAAGGCCGGATATTCGCGGCTGGCACGCTGCAAGTCTTCGGGAAACGCCAGTTGCTTGCGCACGAACGGGCGCCCGGCGCACAGCGGCCACAGCACGCGAAACAACAAACCGTAAATATGCTGGGTGGCGACGCTGCCGATGATGCAAGCCTCGCCGAGGTCCGTGCCCCACAATTGTTCCAGCGCTTCGACCTCGTTGGCCAGTTGGCGCAGGGTCTTGTCGATGCGTTTGGGCTCACCGCTGGAGCCGGACGTGCACAGGCTCAGACGGCACTGGTCGAGATCCAGCTCGGCACCATGCAGCGGCGGCTGCTGAAAGTCGCCAGGTTGCGCGTCATCGGCGTGATCCGTCAGCCACAGATCGACTTCAGCGGACCAGCGCTGGCGGGTTTGTGCTTGCAGATCCGAAGGCAGCAGTACACTGACGCCGGCACGCCATGCGCCCAGCAAAGCGATGGCCAGTTCGGCGGCATCTTCCAGGTGCACAGCCAGGTGCTTCACGCCCTGGGCTTGCAGACCGGCGGCAACGCTCAACGCCTGCTCGCACAGTTGCGCGTGTTCGAGGGCCGGTGCGTGGCTGATGGCCCGCGCCGGCACAGGCTTGAGCAACAACTGCTCAAGTTTTATCCAGTTCATGTACGGCCTCTTACCCGTTGTCGTATCAGCCATTCAATGGCAAACATCAGGCCGATCAATCCATAGGAAATCAGGCCGGTGTACAACATCCACCAATTCAGCGGTGCCCACAGGGTCAGCAGGGCGGCGCACAAACCGTTGCAGAAGAAAAACACGCTCCAGGCCACGGTGACCTTGCGCGTATAGCGGATCGCGATGTCCGGTAGTTCTGGTTCACGCAAGCGCGCCAGTCGCTCGACCATCGGCGGACCGTATTTCAGGCTGAGGCTGAACAGCACCAGCATGAAGCCGCTGATCAGCACCGGATACCAGCGCAGCAACAGCGGGCTGTCGAACAGCGCCAGCAACAGGCAAAAGGCGATCGCCACACAGGCCATCCACAGACTGCCGGGCTTGCGCTCGCCGGTCAGCGCCCGCGCCAGCCACAAACTGCCCAGCAGCAGACCGAACTGCCACGGGGCGAAGTGCTCCATGCCGAAATACACCGCAAAGGGGTACAGCAGACCGGCCAGCAGCAGCCCGAGGCCGATCAATCGGCTCATGCGGCCGGTTGAACCAGACGGTAGACCGCCTCGACGACGTCGCCGACAGTGCGCACCGATTTGAATTCTTCGGCGGCGATTTTCTTGCCGGTCTGACGCTTGATGTGATCGATCAGGTCGACCGCGTCGATGCTGTCGATTTCCAGATCCTGATACAGATTGGAGTCCAGGCTCACACGGGCCGGATCCAGTTCGAACAGCTCGACCAAGGCATCGCGCAGGGTGTTGAAAATATCGTCACGAGTTTGCATGGTCCGGTCTCAAGCTGCCTGTTTTGCCGTGACGAACGCCGCAAGGCTGGCCACGTTGGTGAAATGGTTACGGGTGTCTTTGGCGTCGGCGTCGATCTTGATGCCGTATTTTTTCTGGATGGCCAGGCCCAGTTCCAGCGCGTCGACGGAATCCAGGCCGAGGCCTTCGCCGAACAGCGTCTGCTCGTCGCCGATGTCGTCGGCGCTGATGTCTTCAAGGCCAAGGGCATCGATGATCAGCAGTTTGATGTCACGCACCAGGCTAGGGGTGTTCAGATCGCTCATCTTCGGCGAGCTCCTTAATGAAGTAGTTGTGCAAATAATCGTTGAGCTTGCGCGAGGCCTGCGGTGCGGGGCCCTGCGCGGCGAAGGCTTGTGGGTCTATATCGGCCCCGACGCGAAAACTGAAGTGCACGCGGCGGCTGGGAATTCGATACCAGGGTTCGGCCTTGGTCAAAGTAGTCGGGCTGACCTTGATGATCACCGGCGTGAGGATTTTCGCACCGCGCAAGGCAATTGCCGCAGCACCCCGATGAAAGGCCGGCGCCTGGCCCGGCTGGGTGCGGGTACCTTCGGGGAAAATGATCAGGGTCTGGCCGTTTTGCAGGGACTGCGCGGCGGCATCGAGCATGTCCATGCTGCCGTCGTTGCTGATGTATTCGGTGCTGCGCAACGGGCCACGGGTGAAGGGGTTTTCCCACAGGCTTTTCTTCACTACGCAATTGGCCTGGCGCACCAGACCGATCAGGAATACCACGTCGATCAGCGACGGGTGGTTGGCGATGATCATCTGCCCCGGTCGGCCCAGGCGTTCGGCGCCCTGAATGTCGTAGGTCAGCACGCCAGTACGGGCCATGAACCGCACGAAAAACCAGAACAACCGACTGACGGTCTGCCGCGCGCGATGGCGATGCGCAAGGGCGTCACCGGGCAGGCAGCCCAGCAGCGGGAACACCAGCACGCGCAGGCACAACCCGCCAAGCCCGAACAGGGCGAAGCTTGCGGCGGTGGCCAGCAGGCGCCAGTAGTAGGCGTCGCGGTTTTTCTCGGTCACGGGTTGCGTTGCCAGGTCCATACACGATTTTTCCAGGCATGTTGGCAATGGGGTTGCTGGCCGAGCAGGGTTCGCAGCAGATTGAGCGCGTGGGGCCAGTGCGCTTTTGACCGTGTTTCTGTGGTGCTGTTCAGGGTCAGCCGCCAGTCGGTACCGGGGGTGAGCAAAAGACCCAGCGCGTACGGAAACGGCACGTCGTCGATCCACGCGGAATAAGCTTCGGGCGGTTGTTCTTCGGTGATCACCAGCAGCACCGCCGGGGCGCCCTCATTGAGCAGGGCCGCGGCTTCGAGCATGCCGTGTTCGAGGCCGTCGCCGGCAGCGGCGAGGGCAGTCATTTCGCTGGTCTCGCCGCGCATGATCGACCACAGGCCGATGATCGCGTTGTGCACCGAGAGGCTGAACTGGGTCGGCGACAGCGGCTGCTCGCTGGCCAGATCGCTGAGGATTTCGTAGGTGCGCGGGGTTTCGCCGTGACGCGAAACAAACACCAGCGGCAGATTCTCCCGTCTGTCGGCCAACGGCCAGCCAACGCTGAACGCCATACGCGCCAGTCGACTGAGACGGCGGCGCTGCATGGCCGGCAAAAACGACACATCGGGCGCGGCATCACTGCTCTGGAGCACGACCGGTTGTCGGCTCCATGCCTGCCAGGCGTCCACGCTGTCGAGGCCAGGGGCCCACGCGCGCCATTGGGCGATGTTGAAGTTGATCACGGACATTCATCCCGCCCCTGCGGGCTTTCGTTGACGCGTTTAGTGGCCAGAGCCGCAGCAGGCTTGGCGTGGCGCTGGGCGCCGAGTGGCGCGCATTATCCCGGTGCGACGAGTGTGTAGCAAATGCTGGTTACATTTTGCGCAACGAAATGTACCGAGTGGTTCGCAAGAAAACTGTCATTTGGCCATTATCCAGATCGGCAGCGGCTTGTCTGTCGGGTTTCTCGCCGATCGATGGCGGTTATCGCACTATCTGTCCGCAGATATTTGCACCTGACTCTGTAGTCCATGTCCATGAAGGTAGCGAAGCGAGGTCGCGCGCATCTACACTCGGTCATTCTTTGATACACGGAGGTTTGGTCATGCGGCGCGTGGTGTTCAATCAGAAAGGTGGCGTAGGCAAATCCAGCATTGCCTGCAATCTGGCCGCGGTCAGTGCCAGCGAGGGTTATCGCACGCTGTTGGTGGATCTCGATGCCCAGGCCAACTCCACTCAGTATCTGACCGGGCTCACCGGCAACGACATCCCGATGGGTATTGCCGACTTCTTCAAGCAGACACTGTCCTCGGGGCCGTTCTCGAAGAAGAATCAGGCCGATATCTACGAAACGCCGTTCGACAACCTGCACATCATCACCGCGACGGCCGAGCTGGCCGACTTGCAGCCCAAGCTTGAGGCCAAGCACAAGATCAACAAGCTGCGTAAGTTGCTCGATGAGCTGTCCGAGGATTACGACCGGATTTACCTCGATACGCCGCCAGCGTTGAATTTCTATGCGGTATCGGCGCTGATTGCCGCTGATCGCGTGCTGATTCCTTTTGATTGCGACAGCTTCTCCCGTCAGGCCCTGTATGGCCTGATCGCGGAAATCGAAGAGCTGAAGGACGACCACAACGAAGGTCTGGAAGTCGAAGGCATCGTGGTCAATCAGTTTCAGGCCCGGGCGAGCCTGCCACAGCAGATTCTTGATGAGCTGATTACCGAAGGCTTGCCGGTACTGCCGGTGTACCTGACCAGTTCGGTGCGCATGCGCGAATCGCATCAGGCCAGCATGCCGCTGATCCACCTCGACCCGCGACACAAGCTGACCCAGCAGTTCGTCGAACTGCACAATTTGCTCGAAGATCACTGATCCCTTGAGCTATCCATGAACACCTGTGGGAGCGAGCTTGCTCGCGAATGCGTCAGTTCAGTCGACATCTTCGTTTACTGATCCACCGCTTTCGCGAGCAAGCTCGCTCCCACAGGGGGTTCTGGGGTGTGTCAGATACCCTGGCTACGCAGCCACGCCATCAACTGCGGCAACGGCAACGCGCCACTCTGACGCGCCACTTCCTTGCCGTGCTTGAACAGAATCAAACTCGGAATCGAACGAATCCCCAACTGCGCCGACAACTGCTGATTCGCCTCGCTATCAAGCTTGGCCAAGCGGCATCTCCCCGCCAACTGCGCTGCTGCCTGCTCGAACACCGGCGCAAACGACTTGCACGGCCCACACCACTCCGCCCAGACATCCACCAGCAATGGCAGATCACCCTTGATCTGACTGGCGTAATCGCCTTGCTTGAGTTCGAACGGTTTGCTCAGCAGCACGGCGGATTTGCAGCGTCCGCACTTGGGCTGATCCGCCAGGCGCTCGGCGGGGATGCGGTTGAGGCCGTTGCAGGAGGGGCAGGGGATGAGGAGTGGTTCGGACATGATGGGCTCTCAGGCAGGAAGTCTATGAGACTGATCTGGAGGCAAAGTCGCGATTATCAAGGAATTGATCTGTAGGTCATTACCTTCCTCAGTTGAGGAAAGAGCCTACGCACGTCTGCGCGGAGGCTGACTATCTGTATTTTATCTAATCGGTCATCTTGTGCAGACCTGAGCGAAATACCATTCCTATGACCGCCAAGACAGTTAAACGCCTTCCACTCTCGGAGCTTTTGAAGGGCTCTGAATATCTAAAATTCTTAAGTGCCCAAACGGTTTTTTCTCTCGCCGGGAGCTCTGTTGGATTTGAGAATGTTTGGATTGATTCCGGCGCGGACCAAAACCCGGGTTTGTTTCCTCGCTCGCTGCATCGGCCAGAAAACGAAGACGACTACGATGCTTTGGTATTGGCAGTCGACGAACTGCTGGAAATTACCGGCGATGATGAGTCGCACCCGTTGATGAGCCTGGTCGACATCATCGGTGACTGGATCGAAGAATGGGATCACACCCATCACCCCATGGCCCAGGCAAGTGGCGAAGAGGTTCTCGGTTACATGATGCGTGAGCACGGCCTGACTCAGAGCGACTTGCCGGGTGTTGGTACTCAGTCGGTTGTTTCGGAGATTTTGAACGGCAAGCGCAAGCTTAACTTGCGCCAGATTCGTTGGTTGGCAGAGCGCTTCAATGTGCCAATCGATGTGTTTACCTGATGCTGGTTCAAGACGAACAACTGATCTCCAAATGCTTGCCCCACTCCGGCGGCCGCTCTGCATAAGCCTCCATCCCCGGCTGCTGCTCAAACGGTTTGCTCAACACCGCGTGCAGCCGGCGTAGCTCTGAGTAATCCCCCTGCTCAGCCGCATCGATGGCTTTTTGCGCCAGATAATTGCGCAGGATGTACAGCGGATTGACTGCATGCATCCGCGCTCGGCGCTGCTCTTGATCGGCGTCGCCATCGCGGGCAACCCGGGCGACGTAGCGTTCGCCCCAGGCATCAAAGCCTTTGATGTCGACGAAATCGTCACGTAAATGAGCCACGGCCTGCTCGGTTGACTCTTCACCGAGTCGGCGGAAGAACAGCGTGTAATCGACGCCGCTGTTCTGCATCAGTTGCAGAAGGTCTTCCAGCAGATTCTGGTCATCATCCTCGGCCGTGGTGAAGCCGAGGCGGCGGCGCATCAAGTCGAGGTAATGGGCCTGGAACAATGGCAGGTACAAGCCGAGGGTTTCGCGCAGGGCTTCGACGCTGATGAACGGCGTCAGTGCCTGCGCCAGCGCGCTGAGGTTCCACTGGCCCACCGGCACCTGATTACTGAACGAGTAGCGGCCCCGATCATCCGAGTGGTTGCAGATGAAATTGGCGTCGAAGTCATCGAGAAAGGCGAACGGGCCGAAGTCGAAGGTGATGCCGAGGATCGACATGTTGTCGGTGTTCATCACGCCGTGGCAGAAGCCATAGGCCTGCCACTTGGCGATCAGTTCGGCGTTGCGCTCGACGATCTCACGGAACATCGCCAGATACGGTTCCGGCTGTTCCAGACATTCGGGGAAGTGCATCGCCAATACGTGCTCGCCGAGCTGTTTTTGCTGCTCGGGACGCTTGGTGTAGTAGAAGTATTCGAAGTGGCCGAAGCGGATGTGGCTCGGCGCCAGACGCAGCACCATCGCCGCGCGCTCCTGCTTTTCGCGCCAGACCGGGGTGTCGGAGCCGATCACGCACCCCGCGCGCGACGAAGGAATGTTCAGCGCGAACAAGGCTTCGGAGGCGAGGAATTCGCGGATCGACGAACGCAGCACCGCACGGCCATCGCCCATGCGCGAAAACGGCGTCTGCCCGGCACCCTTCAGGTGCAAGTCCCAGTGCTCGCCGGCAGTGTTGTAGACCTCCCCGAGCAGCAGCCCGCGACCATCGCCGAGTTGCGGCGTGTAACCGCCGAACTGATGCCCGGAATAGACCATCGCTCGCGGCTCGGCATCGGCCCACAACTTGTGGCCGCCAAACAATTCGGCAAATTCCTCGGTTTCAGCAGTCGCCGGATCGAGATCAAGCAGGGCCAGCGCCGCCGGGCTGGCGACGACCAGACGCGGATGGTCGATCGGCTCGGGCAGCACGTGGGCGGAGAACGCATCGCCCAGGCGGGCGAAGCGATTGTCGAAGGTCAGTTCGTCGAGGGCTTTCAAGGGCCGGCTCCAGCAGAATGTCCGAGCATTCTGCTGGGAATAGGCCGGTTAGTCGAGTTTGGCCGGCGGCGGCTCTTGCAGCGGTTTCTGATCGTCGGCGACCGGCACGATGGTTTTCGTTTCCGGCTCGATCGGCACCATCTTGTATTCCTGACCGTGGAGGTTCTTCAAGTAGACCTCCATCTGGCGGAACGAGATGTTGATGTGCTGCTTCTTGAACTCGCGGTTGATGAAGCGGTTGACCTCATCGAGCACCGGGTTGCGGTCACCGAGGTCGCGCACGTGCATGCGCAATTCGTGGTCGAGGGTACTTTCGCCGAAGTTGAGGAAGTACACGTGTGGCTCTGGCTCTTTGAGTACGCGCGGGTTTTCCCGGGCAGCCTTGAGCAGCAGTTCCTTGACCAGATCCAGATCCGAACCGTAGTCGACGCCGAGTTTCAGCGTGACGCGGGTGATGGTATCGGTCAGCGACCAGTTGATCAGTTGTCCGGTGATGAACGTCTTGTTCGGGACAATGATGTCCTTGCGGTCGAAGTCGGTAATGGTCGTGGCGCGGATGCGGATCTTGCTCACCGTGCCCGACAGGTTGCCGATGGTGATGGTGTCACCGATCCGCACCGGACGTTCGAAGAGGATCATGATGCCGGAGATGAAGTTCGCAAAGATCTCCTGCATACCGAAACCGAGGCCGACCGACAGCGCCGCCACCAGCCATTGCAACTTGTCCCAACTGACGCCGAGGGTCGACAGGGTCGAGACGAAGCCGACGCCGGCGATCACGTACGACAGCAGCGTCGTGGTCGCGTAGGCACTGCCCTGAGCCAGATTGAGCTTGGACAGCACAAACACTTCGAGCAGGCCCGGCAAGTTGCGCGCGAGGGCGAAGGTGATGCCGATGATGATCAGTGCGCCGAGCATGTCGCCGATGCTGATCGGCACCATGCTCATGTTGGCACCGGTGCCGCTGGTGTATTCGTAGAGGGTGATGTTGTCGAGGTACGAGAACACCGAAATCAGGTCCGACCAGACCCAGTAAAGCGCGGCAATGAAACCGCCGAGCAGGGCCAGACGGATCAGGCGCAGGGACTGCTCGTTGACCTTTTCGATGTCCAGGGTCGGCTCTTCGATCACCGCTTCACCGTCGCCAGCCTCTTTCGCCGCCTGCCGTTTGGCCAAGGCGCGCTGATAGGCCAGACGTCGCGCGGCGACGCTCAGGCCACGGACGAACGTCGCTTCGATCACCAGCCAGAACATCAGCAAGTACAGGGTGTTGATCAAGCGGTCGCTGAGCTTCAGCGCGGTGTAGTAGTAGCCGAAGCACACCGCCACGAACAACGCGATCGGCAGCAGGGTGAACATCACGCCGACGGCTTTGCGGAACAGCGAAGTGTTCTCGTGGGCCGGGCTGCTGATCAGCAGGCGGCTGAGCAGCCACGCCATCAGGGCATAGCAGGTCAGCACCACCGGCATGCCGAGCACGTCGTCGGCCAATGCCGCCGGTTGCAGTTCGGCCACGGCGACAATGGTCACCAGGGCCATGACCACCAGACCCAGTCGGCGGATCCAACCCTGGAGGAATTCGACCTGCGGCTTTTCCCAGCGGAAGTGCAGTTCCGCCACGCCACCCGGCGCGAGAATCCGGTAAGCGGTATAGAACACCAGCCACGCTTGACCCATTTGCAGCAGCGCCGCGCCCATATTGGCGTTCTGTCCGCGAGCGTCAATCTGCAACGCCAGGCCGCACAGCGCCAGACCCAGCGCCACTGGCATCGCCAGCAGGATGTTGATCAGAATCGCTTGCGGTGTGTGCCACTGGCTGTCGCGTTTGAAGTGGCCAATGTCCTGGTGAACCTTGTTCAGCCTGCCGTACAGACTCTTGCGCCGCCATAACAGCGCGCCGATCAACAGCGCCAGCGGTAGAAACAGTAACGGACGCTGGATCAGGCCGTCGGTCAGCTCGCTGAGGCTGGAGGCCCATGGCAGGGTGTCGACCTGACGCTTCAGGCGCTCCGGCACATTGCGCATCCATTCCAGGTCCAGCGGCTTATTGCTGGGGATCCAGAACATCTGCTCATCGAGGGTCGCGCGCAGGCTTTGCGCGGTGCTCAGCAGTTGTTTCTGGTTGAGTTGCAGGGTGATCGACTCGTTGAGCATGGCGCTCAGTTCGCGGTTCAAGCGCTCCAGCAGATCGGCGCGAGTATTCGCCAGATCCAGCAGGTTTTTGCGCAACTGCGGGGTGATCTGCTCCGGCGGCTGCGTGGACAGCAGGTTGTCGACATAGGCGGCCGGATTACTCAGTTGCTCACGCTGCTGGCTGACGTCGAATTGCCACAGGCGAATATCGGCGATCTGATCCGCCAGATCGCGGTCGACCTTGAGCCGCGGCAGGGCTTGTTTCTGTTTATAGAGAATCTTCGACAGCAGCAGGCTGCCCTTGAGCACGCTGATCTGCTCGTCCAGCGCGGAATCGCTTTGGGTCAGACTGTCGAGTTGTTGTTTGGTCTGCAGGTTCTGCTGGGTGACTTCGTTGAGGCGGTCAGTGCTTTTGAGCAGGTAGTCGGAAAGCTTGAGGTTCGCCGTGCTTTCGATGGCCAGCAGACTGCTGCTACCGGCCTTCTGCGCTTCGATCGATTGCTGGGTCACGGTTTCCTGCGACTGCGCCAGCCGCTTCTGGTTGATCAGGGTTTGCAGTTCCTGAATCTCGCGGTCGAGGCGGTCGGACTTCTCCGAGAGCAAGTCATGCTGAGCGTTGCCCAGATCCTGCAACTGGCTGTTGCCGGCCAGCTCCTGACGACGCAGCGGGATCAGCGCATTCAGTGCCGCCAGTTCGGCGTTCAACTGGTCGCGCTGCTCGGCGGTGACGGTTTTCCCCGCGTCCTTGCCGGACTTGAGGATGTTGTTGATCTGCTGGATGCGCGTCTGGCTGGCGGATATCTCTGCTTGCGCGCGCTCGGGGCGAGTCTGCGCGGTGATGATCAGGCTGTTGGCGTCGGCGAGGGCTTTTTGCAGATCACTTTGCTGGGTCGAGCGATCGGTGAGGATCTGCTCCAACTGCTGGATCGACTCTTTGGGGAAGCGCTGCGCCACCGGCACCGCGGCCGTAGCCTTGAGGCGGGTCAATTCGCGGGTGCTTTCAATGGTCTGCTTGGGCGCAGTGGCCAGTTGCTGCTTGAGATCGATCAGTTTCTGCTCGTAATCACGCTGATTGTTCAGCTGATTGAGCGTGTTCTGCAGGACGGTCTGCAGGCTCTTTTTATCGGCATCCGGCAGTTTGCTGTCGGCGAGCTTGTCGAGGCTGGCCTGCACGGCGTCGCTGGACGGTGGTTCGGCGGCGTAGATCGGGCCGACAGTGAGACTCAGGCCCAGCAGGGCCGCGACGAAAAAGGAGCGCAGGGTAGGCATAGAGACCGGTCAAGCAAGTGAGAGTGGACGCAGTTTAGAGGAAGAGCCCGGGGCCCGGGCGACTTCCTTCGGGGAATCTGACGCCCACTTTGCCGATCTTGTTCCCGTCCATGACCGCAACCGTCCAGTGGGTGTTATTCCACTCCACCTGGTCGCCGACGATCGGTGCACCGCCGACTTTGTGGGCGATGAACGCGCCCAGGGTCATGTTCGGATCAATACCTTCGGCGGGTAGGCCATAGAGCGCTGCAACCGCTTTAAGCTGGGCGTCTCCTTCCAGCACGAAATCGCCGAAGAAGCGCAGATCAAGGCCACGTTGTGGCGCCTGACTGAAGAGTTTTCCGAGGGCGCCAAGGTTGTGTTCGTGGCCGATAACACACAGCAAATCATCGACTTCCAGCACCGTACTACCCGACGGATGGAGCAGTTGCTGGCCACGAAACAGGGCCGCGATACGTGTGCCTTCGGGCATTTTCAGCTCACGCAGGGGCGAACCGATGCACCATTTCTCCGCGCCAAGCTTGTAAACGAACAGCTCCCACTCGCTGGTGACGTGAACTTCCAGCGCCGCCCGGGAAATCGGTGCGGGTTCTGGCGGTACGGTCACCTTCAACAGCTTGGCGACCCACGGCAGGCTCGTGCCCTGCACCAGCAGCGACACCAGTACGATAAAGAACGCGAGGTTGAAGTACAGCTGCGCATTCGGCAGCCCGGCCATCAGCGGGAACACCGCGAGAATGATCGGTACCGCGCCGCGCAGGCCTACCCAGGAAATAAAGGCTTTTTCGCGGCCATGGAACGCCTTGAACGGCAGTAGGCCGACCATCACCGACAGCGGCCGCGCAAACAGAATCATCCACAGCGCCAGACCGAGGGCGGGCAGGGCGATCGGCAGCAAATCGTGCGGCGTCACCAGCAGGCCGAGCACGAGGAACATGCCGATCTGCGCCAGCCACGCCATGCCGTCGAGCATGTGCAGGATGCCGTGACGGCTGCGCACCGGGCGGTTGCCGATGACCAGACCGCACAGGTAAACGGCGAGGAAGCCGCTGCCGTGCAGGGCGTTGGTCAGGGCGAACACCACCAGACCGCCGGCGATCACCAGAATCGGATACAGCCCGGCGGCCAGATTGATGCGGTTGACCAGTTGCAGCATCAACCAACCGCCACCGAGGCCGATCACGCCGCCAATGCCGAACTCGCGGATCAGGTGGGTCAACAGGCTCCAGTGCAGCCCGGTCTGACCGCTGGCGAGCATGTCGATCAGAGTGACAGTGAGAAACACCGCCATCGGGTCGTTGCTGCCGGATTCGATTTCCAGACTGGCGGTGACCCGTTCGTTCAAGCCTTTGCCGCCGAGCAGCGAGAACACCGCCGCGGCGTCGGTTGAGCCGACGATGGCGCCGATCAACAGGCCTTGAATCAGATTGAGGTCAAACAGCCATGCGGCGGCCATGCCGGTCAGCCCGGTGGTGATCAGCACCCCGACCGTGGCCAGCGATAACGCCGGCCATAGCGCCACGCGGAAACTCGACACCCGCGTGCGCAAGCCACCGTCGAGGAGAATCACCGCGAGTGCGAGGTTGCCGACCAGATAGGCCGTCGGGTAGTTATCGAAAATGATCCCGCCGCCATCGACCCCGGCGGCCATGCCGACCGCGAGAATAATGACCAGAATCGGAATGCCGAGACGGGAAGAGAGTGAGCTGACGAGAATGCTTGCGCCTACCAGCAACGCGCCGATCAAGAACAGGCTGTTGATGGTCGTCGCATTCAAAGGCAGTACTCCAGAAGCGTAAAGACGGGCACAAACTGACCATGCAGTCTGCGTGCCAGCGATTCTAACCTGTTGAAATGTGATGCTGTCAAAAAGCTTTTTCAGTGTGGCATCAGGTTTTGTGTTCGGCGGGCGATTGCTGCCCTCACCCTAGCCCTCTCCCGGGGGGAGAGGGGACCGACCGCGGTGTTTGTGCGAGGTACATCGACCTGAAATTCCGAGTCGAACTCAGGTTTTGAAAAACACGAAGATCTGCTCCCTTTCCCCCTCTCCCTCTGGGCGGTCCGACGTTTCGGGAGGGCTGGGGTGAGGGGCTTTTGATCTTGATCTAAAAATTTACAGGCTGAACCGCCCAACCATGTTGTTCAGGTCCAGCGCCAGACGCGACAGCTCATTACTCGCCGCACTGGTCTGATTCGCGCCGGTCGCCGATTGCACCGACAAATCACGAATATTCACCAGATTGCGATCCACTTCCCGCGCCACCTGCGCCTGCTCTTCAGCCGCGCTGGCGATCACCAGGTTGCGCTCGTTGATCTCGACGATGGCGGTGTTGATGGTGTCCAGCGACATCCCGGCACCCCGGGCGATGTTCAGGGTCGACTCGGCGCGCTCGGTGCTGTTGCGCATCGAATCCACGGCGTGTTCGGTACCGCTCTGAATGCTGCCGATCATCCGCTCGATCTCGCTGGTCGACTGTTGAGTGCGGTGCGCCAAGGCACGTACTTCATCCGCCACCACGGCAAAACCACGACCGGCTTCACCGGCACGCGCCGCTTCAATCGCCGCGTTCAGTGCCAGCAGATTGGTTTGGTCGGCCAGACCACGAATCACGTCGAGCACTTTACCGATATCACGGGATTCATTGGCCAGATCACCGATCAACGACGCAGTGCTCTGCACATCGGCGCTCATGCGTTCGATGGCGCTGACGGTCTCCTGCACCAGATCACGACCATCACCTGCCGAGGTGGTGGCGTTCTTCGAGGCTTCCGAAGTGCTCACGGCGTTGCGCGCGACTTCTTCCACAGCGCTGGTCATCTCGTTGACGGCGGTGGCCGCCTGTTCGATTTCGTTGTTCTGCTGAGTCAGGCCGCGCGCGCTTTCGTCGGTGACGCTGTTCAGTTCTTCAGCCGCCGAGGCTAGTTGAGTGGCGGAGCCGGAAATGCGCTGCAGGGTGTCACGCAGTTTCGATTGCATCTTGGCCATGGCTGCCAGCAGGCGCCCGGCTTCGTCACTGCCATCGACGTGAATCGGCTGGGTCAGATTGCCTTCTGCGATGGTTTCCGCCGCTTCCAATGCTTTCGAAATCGGCTTGGTGATGCTGGTGGTCAGCAGCCAGGCGAACAGGAACGTCAGGCCAGTGGCGATTACCAGGAGAGTCACCACCAGATCAAACGCCGAAGAGTACTGATCGGCCGCTTGCTGATTGGTCTCGCTGATCTGCTCGCCGTTGATCTGCATCAGACGGTTGAGCACGCTGTTCACTGCTTCGGAGTTGTTCAGCAACTCGGTGTTGAGCAGGGTGCGCAGCTCATCCACCTGATTGTTGCGCGACAGGCTCTTCATGCGGTCTTCGATCTGGCGGTATTGGCCGAGCAACTGCACGTACTGGTCGTACGCTGCACGTTCCTCAGGGCTGCCGATCAGTGGCTCGTAGGCCGTTTGAGCCGCGCGAATCTGCTGGTTGCGCATGTCCAGCAACTCAACGGTTTTCTGCTGCACGTCCGGTTCACGGTTGACCAGCAAGCGGTACGACAGCACGCGCAGGCGCAGGGTCAGCTGGGTGAACTCGTCGAGGTTCTTGATGCTCGGCACGCTGCTGGACGAAATGTCTTCGGCGGCGCCGCGGATTTTGCTCATCTGGTTCAGGGCGAACACACCGAGAATCAGCATCAGGCCGCCGATCAGGGCGAAGCCGGTAAACGCCCGTGGGGCGATATTCATATTGCGAAGGGACATGGGGCGGATACCAAGAGAGGGCCGCTTCCATGCGGGCTGAGACTGCGATATGGATGACTTATCGGTCATACGACTAAAGTCTTGAGGCACTGTGCGTATTTGTCGCACAAGGGCCGGGGCGACGAAGTGCAGGAACCAGATCGGCAGATCACAGTCTTTAAAACTCGCAGGAACGGTCCGCCACCAGGAAAATCAAGGCCTTGCGCCGGTTTAACCCTGGCATCCGTGGTGACTTTTCTTTATCGTACGCGCCCTTTGAAAAACGCTTGGAAGATCAAAATGTTGGAAGCATCCCTCAGCCAATTGGAACAGCTCGTCAGCGACCTGGTGCAACAGAACCAGAGCCTTGTGCAAACCAACCAGACCCTGTCCACGGAACTGGCCCAGGCCAAGGATGAAAACGAAAGCCTGCAACTGAACCTGATGGAGCAGGAAGAAAAGCACGGCGCCACCGCAGCCCGCATTCAGGCACTGGTTGATCGCGTCAACGCAGGTCCGGTCAGCGCATGAACCACCACACAGCAGGGGTAAAAGTCGTCTCCATTCTCGGGGAGGACTATTCGATCAAGGCACCGGCCGGGGAAGAACAGACCCTGCTGGACGCGGCCATGATGCTCAAGGCAGCGCTGGATGACACCAAGCGCAAATACCCGACACTGATCGGTGACCGCTTGCTGGTGCTGGCGGCGATGAATCTGTGCTCGCAGCAGATCGAAATGAAGAAGCAGCACAAAGAAGAACTCGACCGTTACCAAGAGCAAGTCAGCGCCACGGTCGACACTATTGCCAAGACCATCAATCAGGGTTGATGGAGCTGCGCACAACCAAAGAATAGATTGTCGACTGGGTTGTATACAATCGGCACGGCTGTTGCATTGTTTCGGCCACTTATTCTTTGGGGGTGCTCCATGCAGTTGTGGCGACGCAGTATTCAATGGCAGCTGATTCTCAGCATGGGCACCGCCCTGCTGGTCAGTATCCTGATCGTGGTTGGCATTTATACCCTGGTGGTCAACCGCCTCGCCCAGAGCTATCTGGTCGAACAAGCGTTGCCGTCGAGCATCGAAGCGACGCGTAACGATATCGAACGGATCCTTGTGCAACCGCTGACGGCGGCCAAAGATATCGCCAGCAATACGATGGTCCGCGACTGGCTCGCCTCAGGCGAAGACAGCAGCAAAACGGCTGGCTTCGCGCAGTATCTGGAAGGCATCCGCGCCGAACATAAAGCTTTTACTGCTTTGATCATCGGCACCGAATCCAATCATTACATCACCGAAAAAGGCCTGGATCGCACCCTCAGCCGTTCAAAACCGGCTGACGCGTGGTTCTATTCCTTCCTCGACAGCGATCAGCCGCGCACTCTGAATATCGACAACGACGGGGCGACCGGAGAGTTGGCGCTGTTCATCGATTTGAAGGTCGAGCAGGCCGGTAAAGTGGTCGGCGTGGCCGGGCTCGGTTTGAGCATCAAAGAGCTGTCGGAGCTGATCCACAACTTCAGCTTTGGTGAGCGCGGCAAGGTCTATCTCGTGCGTTCCGACGGTTTGATTCAAGTGCACCCGGAGGCGCAGTTCAGCGGTGAACACACCTTGAGCGAGCAGATCGGCGCCAATGCAGCGCAGGCCGTCATGGGCCAGAAAACGGCGATCAGCAGCAGCTTCCAGAGGGAGGGCGAAGACTTCCTCGCCTTCAGCCTGCCGCTGCGCGATCTGGGCTGGACCCTGGTGGCCGAAGTGCCGCAATCGCAGATCTACGCCGAAGCCCGTAAAGCGATGTGGATGAGCGGCGGTATCGGTCTGGCCGTAGCGCTGGTGTGCCTCGCTTTGGTGGTGTGGCTGGCGCAAGGGCTGGTGCGGCCGATTCGTCAGGTAACAGCGGCGCTGGTAGCGATTGGTAGCGGCGGTGGAGATTTGACCCACCGGTTAGATTCCAGCCGTGCCGATGAACTGGGCGACCTCGCTCGCGGCTTCAATCGTTTCCTCGATAGCCAGCGCGGATTGATCGGCGAAGTACTGACCACCAGCGAGCGACTGCGTACGGCCGTGGGGCAAGTGGCGAAGGTAGTGGAGAACACCGCTGAGCGTTCTGGTCGTCAGCAGGAAATGACTGACATGGTTGCCACCGCCGTTCACGAAATGGGCCTGACAGTGCAAGAAATTGCGCAGAACGCTGGCAACGCGGCACTGGCCTCGCAGACCGCGCGGGATGAAGCGATGCAGGCGCGCGAAGTGGTCGGCGGCTCGATCAAGCATATTGAAAGCATGTCGGATGAAATTGGCGTCGCGGCGGGGGCGGTGGGTGAGCTGGCGCATCAAGTGGCGTCGATCGACTCTGTGCTAGCAGTGATTCGTGGCGTTTCCGAGCAGACCAATCTGTTGGCGCTCAATGCCGCCATCGAAGCGGCGCGGGCCGGGGATATGGGGCGTGGTTTTGCGGTTGTTGCTGATGAAGTACGTACTTTGGCGCGCAGGACGCAGGCCTCCACCGACGAAATCCAGCAGATGATCGGCAGCCTCAAACAAGGCGCGGAAAACGCCGTGTCGTCGATGCGCACCGGCCAGGCGGCGACCGGTACAGGGGTTGAGTCGAGCCAACGCACCGGGGCGTCGCTGACGGCGATTACCGGGCAGGTCGAGCGCATCAGTGACATGAACCATCAGGTGGCGACGGCGACGGAAGAGCAGTCGGCGGTGACGGAAGAGATCAACCGTAACGTGCAGGGGATTTCTGATCTGGCGCGGGCGACGGCGGGGGAGGTTCGGGCGTGCCGTGAGGATTGTCAGATGTTGCAGAGGTTGGCGGATGATTTGGCGCGGCAGATGGGTGGGTTCAAGTTGAGTTGAGTGTTGAAGCAGAAAAGCCCCTCACCCTAGCCCTCCCGAAACGTCGGACCGCCCAGAGGGAGAGGGGACTGACCGAGGTGTCTTTCGCTATACATCGACCTGAAAATGCCAGTCGATTATGGATTCGGTGAACCTCTTTCAGGTCGATGAAGTATTCAAGCATCCCCCGTTCGGCCCCCTCTCCCTCTGGGCGGTCCGACGTTTCGGGAGGGCTGGGGTGAGGGTCGGCTTTCAGAACCACGCATCCTGCATCGCCAGGCACGTATCATCCCGCGCCTCCAGCAACGTCAGTTCATGGTGGCAACCCGGCACTTCCCACGTCAGAAAATACCGCGCCGCCTGCAGCTTGCCCTTATAGAAGTCAGCATCCGCTGAGTTTCCTATGGCCAACCCTTCCTCGGCACGAATCGCCTGTTCCAGCCAGCGCCAGCCAATCACCGTGTGCCCGAACACCTTCAGGTACAGCGCCGAATTCGCCAGGCTGCTGTTGACCTTGCCCTGCGCCAGATCGGTCAACAAACCAATGGTCACCGTTTGCAGGCGCGCCACCAGTTTTTCCAGCGGCTCACGTAATGCGGTCAGTGATTCGTACGCTGTCGCGCGTTCAGCGGTGTTGGCAATCAGGCGAATCAATTGCTTCAGCCCGGCACCACCGTTCTGCGCCAATTTACGCCCGAGCAAATCCAGCGACTGAATGCCGTGAGTGCCTTCGTGGATCGGGTTCAAGCGGTTGTCGCGGTAATACTGCTCAACCGGATACTCACGGGTATAACCGTGACCGCCGAGGATCTGGATCGCCAGTTCGTTGGCCTTCAGGCAAAACTCCGAAGGCCAGGATTTGACGATCGGCGTCAGCAGATCCAGCAGTTCATGCGCCTGTTTGCGTTCGGCTTCGGACTCAAGCGTGGTGGTGTCATCGAACAGACGCGCTGCATACAGGCCGAGGTCAAACGCCCCTTCGACGTAGGATTTCTGCGTCAACAGCATGCGTCTGACATCCGCGTGCTGAATGATCGCCACCGGCGCCGTGGTCGGGTCCTTGCTGTCCGGTACGCGACCCTGCGGACGTTCGCGGGCGTATTCCAGCGAATACAGATAACCGGCATAACCGAGCATCACCGCACCCATGCCGACGCCGATCCGCGCTTCGTTCATCATCTGGAACATGTAGCTCAAGCCCTGATGCGGCTTGCCCACCAGATAGCCGACGCATTCACCGTTGTCGCCGAAATTCAGTGCCGTGGAGGTGGTGCCGCGCCAGCCCATCTTGTGGAACAGCCCCGCCAGCAGCACATCGTTGCGTGGGCCGAGACTGCCGTCATCGTTGACCAGAAACTTCGGCACGATGAACAGCGAAATGCCTTTCACCCCCGGCGGCGCGTCCGGCAGTTTGGCCAGCACCATGTGCACGATGTTTTCCGAGAGCGGATGATCGCCACCGGAAATGAAGATCTTGTTGCCCTTCAGGCGATAGGTGCCGTCGGACGCAGGCTCGGCGCGCGTACGAATATCCGACAGGGACGAACCGGCGTGGGGTTCGGTCAGGGCCATGGTGCCGAAGAAGCGGCCATCGATCATGGGTTGCAGGAAGCGTTGTTTCTGCTCGTCAGTGCCGAAGCTTTCGATCAGGTTCGCCGCGCCCATGGTCAGGAACGGGTAGGACGTCGAAGCCGCGTTGGCTGACTGGAAATGCGCGAAGCAGGCTTGCGACAGCAATGTAGGCAATTGCATGCCGCCGGCGTCGAAACTTCTCGCAGCGTTGAGGAATCCGGCCTCGAGAAAGGCATCCACCGCCGGCTTCACTTCCGGAATCAGAATCGCCTGACCGTCTTCATAGCGCGGCTCGTTCTCGTCGCCCTTGCGGTTGTGCGGTGCGAAGTATTTCTCGGCAATGTTGCGCGCGGTGCCGATGGCGGCGTCGAAGGTCTCGCGGTTGTGCTCGGCAAAGCGCTCACGCCGGGTCAGGCCCTCGGCATCAAGGACTTCGTACAGCTCGAAAGCCAGATTGCGGGAACTGAGCAGCGTCTCGGACATGGCGGCCTACCTGAAATTGGGGTTGGGCCGAGTCTAAGGCGGGGGAATAGTGGCTGGATAGGATGATTGATGAGAGTGATGCAGAGGTGAGGGCGACACTAATCAAATGTAGGAGTGAGCCTGCTCGCGATAGCGGTCTGTCAGACCCATTTATTTTGGCTGACAGACCGCTATCGCGAGCAGGCTCACTCCTACAGGGGGTTTACATTCCAGGCGACCATTGCGGTTGCCTGGGCTTACAGCGGTTTAGCCGATGGTCATCAAGCTCGCATTACCACCCGCCGCCGCAGTGTTAACGCTCAACGCCCGCTCGATCACCAGTCGCTCCAGGGCAATGTTGGTCTCGCCCTGGGACAAGCCCTGAACCCCAACGATCGCGCCGGCACGCTTGGCAATCTGCTGGCAAACGCCGCGCAACTGGTCGGAATGGCCGTGATGCAGAACCGCATCGAACACCACTTCGTCTTTATTCCAGTCGGCAACCAGCTTGATCCGCGCCTGAATCTCCTTCGGCAGGCGTGCGAACAGTGCCTTGCTGATGTCGGATTCCGGCCACACCGCCGAACCGCCTACGGCCAATACCGCAGCCAGTTGCGTCAGCAGATCACCTTCAACCTCCGCCAGGCACAGCACGTGCTCGCGCGGCAGGATGGCGTAGCTGTTCTTCTCGCCAGTCGGGCCGGCCAGCACGCGGGTAATGCCGCTCTGCGATTGCGCAGCGTACTGCACGCACAGCGTGTTCAGGTCGGCGTACTTGTTGCTTTCAGCCCAGGCTTTCAGCGCGTTCAACGGTTTGCTCATGGCGTCGCGCAAACGAACGTCCGGGGCGACAACAGCATCACCACGAGCGAAGGATTGTTCGATGGCGTCGGTAGGACGGGTCGCCAACAAGCGGTACAGGTACAGCGGGCCACCGGCTTTCGGACCGGTACCCGACAAGCCTTCGCCGCCGAATGGCTGCACGCCGACCACGGCGCCGACGATGTTGCGGTTGACGTAGACGTTACCGGCGTTGACGTTGTCGATCACCTTGGCGATGGTCTCGTCGATGCGCGTGTGCACGCCCAGCGTCAGGCCATAACCGGAAGCGTTGATCTGGCCGATCAGTTGATCGATCTCTTTGCGCTTGTAGCGCACCACGTGCAGCACCGGACCGAAGATCTCGCGTTGCAGCTCGTCGAAGCTTTCCAGTTCGATCAGGGTCGGCATGACGAAGGTGCCGCGTTTGACTTCTTCGGTGTCGGCAATCGCCACCTGGTACACGTTGCGACCTTTGTCGCGCATGCCCTGGATATGCTTGTCGATGCCCGCCTTGGCTTCGGCGTCGATCACCGGGCCGATGTCCACGGACAGACGCTCAGGGTTGCCGAGACGGCTTTCAGCCATGGCACCTTTGAGCATTTCGATGACGCGATCGGCGGAATCTTCCTGTAGGCACAATACGCGCAGCGCCGAGCAACGCTGACCGGCGCTGTCGAAGGCCGAGGACACCACGTCGATCACGACTTGCTCGGTGAGAGCCGAGGAGTCGACAATCATTGCGTTCTGGCCGCCGGTTTCGGCGATCAGCGGAATCGGACGGCCCTGGCTGTCGAGACGGCCAGCGATGTTGCGTTGCAGCAGACGGGCGACTTCGGTGGAGCCGGTGAACATCACGCCTTTGACGCGCTCATCGCCGACCAGACCGGCGCCGACGGTTTCACCGCGACCCGGCAGCAGTTGCAGCACGCCTTGCGGAATCCCGGCTTCGAGCATCAAGCGCACGGCCTGAGCCGCCACCAGCGGAGTTTGTTCGGCAGGCTTGGCCAATACCGGGTTACCGGCAGCCAGTGCGGCAGCGACTTGGCCGCTGAAGATCGCCAGCGGGAAGTTCCACGGGCTGATGCACACGACTGGGCCCAATGGACGGTGGGCGTCGTTGCTGAAATCGTTGCGCGCCTGCACTGCGTAGTAACGCAGGAAGTCGACCGCTTCGCGGACTTCGGCGATGGCGTTGGCGAAAGTCTTGCCGGCTTCGCGAGCCAACAGGCCCATCAGCGGCTGGATCTCGCCTTCCATCAAGTCAGCGGCACGCTCCAGAATCGCTGCACGTTCGGCCGGCGGGGTGGCCTGCCAGATCGGCGCGGCGTTCAGCGCGCATTGAATCGCGTTATCGACATCTTCAACGGTGGCCTCCTGAACGTGACCGACCACATCACGGTGATCCGAAGGGTTCAGAACGGCTGCCGGCGTTTCGTTGCTGGAAGCGCAACCGAGCATCGGCGCGGCTTTCCAGTCGTTATGCGCAGTGGCGAGCAAAGCGCAGGACAGCGAAGCCAGACGATGTTCGTTGGCCATGTCGATGCCGCTGGAGTTGGCACGTTCGGCACCGTACAGGTCACGCGGCAGCGGAATGCGCGGGTGCGGCAGGCCGAAACCACCTTCCACGGTCGCCATCTGCTCGATCTGCGCCACTGGATCGGCCACCAGCTCCTGAATCGAAATCGACTGATCGGCAATACGGTTGACGAACGAAGTGTTCGCGCCGTTTTCCAGCAAGCGACGTACGAGGTACGCCAGCAGCGTTTCGTGGGTGCCGACCGGTGCGTACACGCGGCACGGACGGTTCAGCTTGCCTTCGGAAACTTTGCCTACAACTTGTTCGTAAAGCGGTTCGCCCATGCCGTGCAGGCATTGGAATTCGTACTGGCCAGGGTAATAGTTCTGACCGGCAATGTGATAAATCGCCGACAGGGTGTGGGCGTTGTGCGTGGCGAACTGCGGGTAGATGACTTCCGGCACCGACAGCAGTTTGCGTGCGCAAGCGATGTAGGAAACGTCGGTGTACACCTTGCGGGTGTACACCGGATAGCCTTCCAGGCCCTCGACTTGGGCGCGCTTGATTTCGCTGTCCCAGTACGCGCCTTTCACCAGGCGGATCATCAGGCGATGACGGCTGCGACGGGCCAGATCGATCACGTAGTCGATCACGTACGGGCAGCGCTTCTGGTAAGCCTGAATGACGAAACCGATGCCGTTCCAGCCGGTCAGCTGCGGCTCGAAGCACAGGCGCTCGAGCAGATCCAGCGACAGTTCGAGACGGTCGGCTTCTTCGGCGTCGATGTTCAGGCCGATGTCGTATTGCTTGGCCAGCAGGGTCAGCGACAGCAGGCGCGGATACAACTCGTCCATCACGCGCTCGTACTGTGCACGGCTGTAGCGTGGGTGCAGGGCCGAGAGCTTGATGGAAATGCCCGGGCCTTCATAAATCCCACGGCCGTGGGACGCTTTGCCGATCGAGTGAATGGCTTGTTCGTACGAGGCCAGGTACTTCTGTGCGTCGTGTTCGGTGAGGGCCGCTTCGCCGAGCATGTCGTAGGAATAACGGAAGCCCTTGGCTTCGAACTTGCTCGCGTTGGCCAGTGCTTCGGCGATGGTTTCGCCGGTCACGAACTGCTCGCCCATCAGGCGCATGGCCATGTCGACGCCCTTGCGGATCATCGGCTCGCCGCTCTTGCCGATGATGCGGCTCAGCGACGAAGTCAGGCCGGCTTCGTTGTGCGTCGAGACCAGTTTGCCGGTCAGCAGCAGGCCCCAAGTGGCGGCGTTGACGAACAGCGACGGGCTGTTGCCCAAGTGCGGGTGCCAGTTGCCGGTGCTGATCTTGTCGCGGATCAGTGCATCGCGCGTGCCCTTGTCCGGGATACGCAGCAGCGCTTCGGCCAGGCACATCAGTGCCACGCCTTCCTGGGACGACAGGGAAAATTCCTGCAGCAGACCCTGAACAATGCCTGCACGACCGCCGGCACTTTTCTGGTTACGCAGTTTTTCCGCGATGGAGGCGGCGAGTTTGTTGGTGGCTTCAGCCATGGCGACCGGCAGGCGAGCCTGTTCGATCAGCATCGGCACCACTTCCGGCTCAGGGCGACGGTAAGCAGCGGTGATCGAAGCACGCAGAACGGATTGCGGCAGGATGCTTTCAGCGAATTCGAGGAAGCACTGGTGGGCATGATCGGTATGCACTTCGCCTGCCTCATCGGCGTCCTTGGCGGTCAAACCGTTCAGCTCGGTCAGGGTTGCACCACCCTCGAGTTTTTCCAGGTAATTGAAAATTGCCTGCTTGATCAGCCAGTGCGGTGTGCGATCAATCGAGGTTGCGGCGGCCTTCAGCCGTTCGCGGGTCGGGTCATCGAGTTTGACCCCAAGGGTGGTGGTAGCCATATTTTTATCCTCATGGTTGCCACAGTTGCGTGGCATCAGCTGGCGGCAAGATTAGCCGTGCGCCGAAAGAGGTGCAACCGGGTGCAACCCTTTTTTTGTCGGAAAAATAAACGCTTCGTCAGGAATTATTTTCTGGTACGGAAGTGCCGCACTTGCTTGGTGCTTTTGCTTCTAGCAACGCGCTGTGACTGCGCTAAAAGGGAGCAAAAACTGCCTGTTTCCTGGAATATCCGACTAGGTGCAACTAATTCGCACGAAACTGGTTGCACCTTTTTGGTTTGTTGCATAGCATTCGCGCCCTAGGTGCAACCGGGATAACCCGGTGTATCGGCTGGTGGCTTTCCTGGGGAAACATCAGTCCTAAATGCGCGGGATCCCGAATCGTCTGCCAAACGTCATCGTTTGCGCGCGGTTCATCACCGCTGCTACATAAAAACAAAGCCAGGGCGTAACTTAATGAGCGTAAGCAATCCAACACTGATCACGTTCGTGATCTACATCGCAGCAATGGTGCTGATCGGCTTCATGGCCTATCGCTCCACCAATAACCTTTCTGACTATATTCTCGGTGGTCGCAGCCTCGGCAGCGTCGTCACCGCGCTGTCTGCCGGTGCTTCCGACATGAGCGGCTGGTTGTTGATGGGCCTGCCGGGCGCCATCTACATGTCCGGTTTGTCCGAAAGCTGGATCGCCATTGGCCTGATCGTCGGTGCCTACCTGAACTGGCTGTTCGTCGCCGGCCGTCTGCGCGTGCAGACCGAGCACAACGGCGATGCGCTGACTTTGCCGGACTACTTCTCCAGCCGTTTCGAAGATAAAAGCGGCCTGCTGCGCATTATTTCGGCAATCGTGATTCTGGTGTTCTTCACCATTTATTGCGCTTCCGGCATCGTGGCGGGCGCCCGTCTGTTCGAAAGCACCTTCGGCATGTCCTACGAGACGGCGCTGTGGGCCGGTGCTGCGGCGACGATTGCCTACACCTTCGTTGGCGGTTTCCTCGCGGTGAGCTGGACTGACACCGTGCAAGCCACGCTGATGATTTTCGCGCTGATCCTTACGCCAATCATCGTGCTGCTTGCCACCGGCGGCGTCGACACCACGTTCCTCGCCATTGAAGCCAATGACCCAAGCAACTTCGACATGCTTAAAGGCACCACTTTCATCGGCGTTATCTCGCTGATGGGCTGGGGTCTGGGCTACTTCGGTCAACCGCACATCCTCGCGCGTTTCATGGCGGCGGATTCGGTGAAGTCGATTGCCAAGGCGCGTCGCATCTCCATGACCTGGATGATCCTGTGCCTGGGCGGCACCGTGGCCGTGGGCTTCTTCGGTATTGCTTACTTCTCGGCACATCCGGAACTCGCTGGTCCCGTGACCGAGAACCACGAGCGTGTGTTCATTGAACTGGCCAAGATCCTCTTCAACCCATGGATTGCCGGTGTGCTGCTGTCGGCCATTCTGGCCGCTGTGATGAGCACCCTGAGCTGCCAGCTGCTGGTGTGCTCGAGCGCCCTGACCGAAGACTTCTACAAAACCTTCCTGCGTAAATCCGCTTCGCAACTGGAGCTGGTCTGGGTCGGTCGCGCCATGGTGCTGTTGGTTGCACTGATCGCGATCGCCCTGGCAGCCAACCCGGAAAACCGCGTGCTGGGCCTGGTGTCGTACGCCTGGGCTGGTTTTGGTGCTGCGTTCGGTCCGGTTGTATTGATCTCGGTGGTCTGGAAAGGCATGACCCGCGACGGCGCACTGGCCGGTATTCTGGTCGGCGCGATCACCGTGGTGGTCTGGAAGCATTTCGAACTGCTGGGTCTGTACGAAATCATCCCGGGCTTCATCTTCGCCAGCCTGGCTATCTACATCGTCAGCAAGATGGGCGAGCCGACCAAAGGCATGGTGCAGCGCTTCGAAGCGGCGGAAAAAGATTTCCACTTGAACAAGTGATTGTTCTGAGCTGATGCTCACCCGAAAACGGCCCGTTTCCTACAGAAGGCGGGCCGTTTTTTTGTGCCTGTGATTTCTCTGATTCACCGCGCTCCCCTGTAGGAGTGAGCCTGCTCGCGACAGCGGTGTATCAGTGGCGAAAATGCTGACTGACACACTGCTATCGCGAGCAGGCTCACTCCTACAGGGGGGCGGTGGTGGTTTTGGAGATTTGTCTGTAGTTGAAGGCGCCGCTTTTTGCAGGGGGTTTCATCAATGAAAGTAGGGCAAATCTGATTTTTCCGTCACCCATTCATCACCCCTTGCCCCTCATGCAGAATCGCCCGCCCTTCATTCTGCAGAGAGACATCGGATGTTCGCGCCTGCCAATCAACCGCGTTTCACGTTGACCCTCGAAGGCGCCCAACATGACCTCAAGGTCCTTGAGTTCACGGGCAAGGAAGCCATCAGCCAACCCTTTCGTTTCGAGCTGGAACTGGTCAGTGAGCGGCCGGATCTGGATCTCGAAAGCCTGCTGCACTGTCAGGCGTTTCTGAGCTTTGATGCGGACGGTTCCGGCGTTCACGGTCAGATTTTTCAGGTCGGGCAGGGCGATTCCGGGAGTCGTCTGACGCGTTATCACTTGAGCCTTGTGCCGCGTCTGACGTACCTCGGGCAGCGGATCAATCAGCGGATTTTTCAGCATCAAACGGTGCCGCAGATTATTGCGCGGGTGCTCAAGGATCATTCGATCCTGCGTGATGCCTTCGAATTTCGCCTCGGCAGCGAATACCCGGTGCGCGAGTATTGCGTGCAGTACGCCGAGAGCGATCTGGCGTTTATCCAGCGTCTGTGTGCCGAGGTCGGCATTCATTACCATTTTCAACACAGCCCCCAGGGTCACCTGCTGGTGTTCGGCGACGACCAGACCGTGTTCCCGCGTCTGGCCGAGCCGACGGTGTATCTGCCGGGCAGCGGCATGTCCGCCGGAACCCCGGCAATTCAGCGTTTCAATGTTCGTGTGGAAACCCGTACCAGTGTGGTCACCCGGCGCGACTACAACTTCGAAAAGCCCGGCTTGCACCTGCAAAGCCGTGTCGACGGCGAGCAGCGCCCGGTGCTGGAGGACTATCACTTTCCCGGCCAATTCAATGATCGGGAAACCGGCAAGCATCTTGCCCAGCGGGCACTTGAGCGACATGTCGCCGATTACCGTCAGGCCGAGGGCATCAGCGACGAATCCGTGCTGATTTGCGGACATTTCCTGCAACTGAGCGAGCATCCGCGCCACGACTGGAATGACCTGTGGCTGCTGACTGCCGTTGAGCACCATGGCCGCCAGCCGCAAGTGCTGGAGGAATCGGTGACCAGCGATGGCGAAGCCTTCCAGGGTTACCGTAGTACCTTTCTCGCTACGCCGTGGGACGTGTTCTTCCGCCCGATGCTGGGGCCGGAAAAACCACGCATGCCCGGATATCAACCAGCGGTTGTGACCGGGCCGAAAGACACCGAAATCCACTGCGACGAGTACGGCCGGGTCAAGGTGCAACTGGCCTGGGATCGCGACGGAGAATTGAACGAGCATTCCAGTTGCTGGCTGCGCGTTGCCAGCGGTTGGGCCCATGACCGTTACGGCAGCGTGTTGATCCCGCGAGTCGGCATGGAAGTGCTGGTCGGCTTCATCGATGCCGACGCCGACAAACCGCTGGTCGTGGGTTGCCTGCCCAACGCCGCGACACCGATCCCGCTGGACCTGCCGGCGGACAAGACCCGCAGCATTTTCCGCAGCCAGAGCAGTCCCGGCGGTGGCGGCTACAACGAACTGCGCATCGAGGATCGCAAAGGCGCCGAGGAAATCTACCTGCGCGCCCAGCGCAACTGGACGCAGCATGTATTGCACGATCAACAGGTGCAGGTCGATAACCAGCGCAGCATCATCGTTACCGGCACCGCCCGCCATGAGTTGAAGGCCGATGAGCAGCGCATCACCCACGGCCAGCGCCAGACTGAAGTGAAACAGGACGATCATCTGAGCGTGATCGGCGACCGGCATATTCGCGTGAGTAATCAGGCGATCAGCGCCAGTGGGCAATTCCACGTCAGCGCCGGCCAGCAAGTGGTCATCGACGGTGGCGCGAGTGCGACGATTCAGGCCGGCGGGCAGTGGATCAACATCGGCCCCGGCGGCATTTTCAGCAGTGTGCCGATTGTCGTGGGGGGCGCACCGATGGCGGCGATGAGTGCTGCGCCGGTTGTACCGGGATTACCGGAGAAACTGGTCGCTGCGCCGGCAGCCATGCTGACTGCTGCACAAATCATGAGCTTCAAGGGTGATGCGCCATTCTGTGAAGAGTGTCAGCGTTGCAAGGACGGTCTCTGTGCAGTCTGATTTCCTTTTGCCAAGCGATTGGTTGGCGCGCGAGCCGTTGACAGCATCCGAGCAATTGTTCGCGGTGTTCAGCAATGCCAGCGAGGCGAAGCCGCTTGAGGCCTGGCCAGAAACGGCGAGTCCGATCTGGGCCGAGACGATCTATGCCGAGTGGGAGGCGGTGATGCCTTACGTGGGAATTGTCGCCGCCGACAGTGAGTTTCTGCATTGGGTCGCCACCACCGAGTCGCGGGATTGGGGTTGGCTGGCGGTGTCTTCGGCGAGTCTTGAAGAGGTGGTGGCGCACTTTCGCAGCCTGACCCAAGTGCTGATGCCGGACGGCAAAACCGTGTTTTTTCGTTTCTGGGACGGACGGTTTCTGTTGCCGATTTTGCAGGTCGGTGAGGTGGGCGCGGCGCAACTGTTTCCGCTGATCGGGCGTTGTTTGATCAATGGGCAGGCGCTGGAAATTGGTGGCAGGGCGCAGGTTTCGGGGCGGGCATTGCCGTGGTGGCAGGTGCCGGAGTCAGTGCTGGCGCAGCAGGGTAATGACGTGCAAACGGCCAATGCGTTGCAGTGGTTGAGCGAAGAATATCCGATTCTTTTCGAGGCCTTTCCCGAGGCGGTTTTGCGTTGCAAGGTGAGGCGGTTTTTTCAGGTTTCAATGTCGGAAGATTCGTCGCAATCGGCGTTACTGGCGTTTTTGCTGGCAGAGTCGGAGTGAGTTTTCGGGGCGAAGGTCTCAGACGATTCCTTCGAGTTGCGGCGGTTTTCATGAACTGGTGGGCGGTGGGTTGCAGGGATAGTCTTTTCGTTGTCACTGCGAGAGTGGTGACAGGGCGTAGGACCCCTGTGAAATTCACCGCGCACCAGCGCTGTTGTCTGATTGCGGCACCTAACGTGTGTCCGTGACGCCTTTAGCGGCGGCTGTGCGCGGGAACGCTTCGGCGTAGCTGAGTTTTTGGCTGGTTCCTCAGTTTCCTACTCTCGCGTACGGCTGCCACCCAAACCTGTAGGAAGGTCATTGGTAGCCTCATTTAATCAGTTGAGGTGCAAAATATGACAACGCTTGAACCGGCTCCACCCTACGAAAAGATCATCCCCCATCCCGACAACCGCTTCATGGCCCTGACCGGCAATTGCAGCGACATGCCGACCCTGTTCATCGACACCCACGTACCCCTCGACATCCTGATGGACGCCGCCAACCACCGTCTGCGCGCCGTGATCCAGGTGCTGGAAAACATGTGCATGCGCGGCTCGGTCGAATGCGACTCCGTCATCCTCAGCGACTTCGCCCAGCTCTGCGTGATCCCTTTGCGCGACGGCTGTGATGTGCTCTATGTCATCGGCAAGCGGTTGCGCGCCGCGCCATAAAAGCAAAGCCCCTCACCCTAACCCTCTCCCAGAGGGAGAGGGGACTGACCGAGTCGTCTGTGTGATGTACGCCGACTTGCGACTTCAGCGGTGAACTTCGCTTGGCCAAGCTTCGGGGGACTGACCGAGTCGTCTGTGTGATGTACGCCGACTTGCGACTTCAGCGGTGAACTTCGCTTGGCCAAGCTCCGGGGGCTGACCGAGTTGTCTGGGTGATGTACGCCGACTTGCGACTTCCGCGCTGATCTTCGCTTGGCCAAGCCTGAGATCATGCGGATCTTTCAGGTCGATGTAACTCGCAAGATCACCACCGTCAGTTCCCTCTCCCTCCGGGAGAGGGCTAGGGTGAGGGAAAGGCTTTTGTCCACTCAGCCGTCAACCCCTGACTTGCCGCGCGGTAAAAGGTAAACTTTGCGCCCTTCGCAGGAGCAGCCATGAATTATCGTCACGCCTTCCATGCCGGCAATCACGCCGATGTGTTCAAACACCTGACCTTGACCCGCCTCATCGCCCTGATGTCGCGCAAGGAGCAGCCGTTTGCCTATCTCGACACGCACGCCGGGATCGGTCTGTATGACTTGCAGGGCGATCAGGCCAACCGTACCGGCGAGTACCTGGAAGGCATCGCGCGCTTGTGGGATCAGCCGGACCTGCCGGCGTTGACCGCCGACTACCTGAAGGTGCTGCACGAGATGAACCCGGATGGCCAGTTGCGCTACTACCCGGGTTCGCCGGAGCTGGCGCGGCGCCTGACGCGCCCGCAGGATCGGGTGATGCTCAACGAGAAGCACCCGGAAGACGGCGTGCTGCTCAAGGACAACATGGCCGGCGATCGTCGGGTCAAGGTTCATCTCGGCGAAGGCTGGCATGTCGCGCGGGCGATGTTGCCGGTGCAGGAGAAGCGTGCGGTGATGTTGATTGATCCGCCGTTCGAGCAACTCGACGAGATGCAGCGTTGCGCGGCGTCGTTGAAAGAGGCGATTGGTCGTATGCGCCAAACCGTGGCGGCGATCTGGTATCCGGTGAAGGATCAGCGTGCGTTGCGTCGTTTCTATCAGGATCTGGCCGGGACCGGCGCGCCGAAGTTGCTGCGTGTGGAGCTGCTGGTGCATCCGCTGGATACGCCGAACAGCCTGAACGGCTCGGGCATGGCGATTGCCAATCCGCCGTGGGGGCTGGAGGAAGAATTGCGTGAGCTGCTGCCGTGGTTGTCGAAGAAGCTGGGGCAGACTCAGGGTGGCTGGCAGATGGATTGGTTGATTGCCGAGAGCTGATCACTGAGCGATCGTTCCCACGCTCCGCGTGGGAATGCAGCCCGGGACGCTCCGCGTCCCAACAGCGGACGCAGAGCGTCCATTGAGGCATTCCCACGCAGAGCGTGGGAACGATCAGTCGGCGGGTCAGTTGCCTGCCAGGCTCGCTGGCATGCACACGCCGGTGCCGCCAATCCCGCAGTAGCCCTCAGGATTCTTCGCCAGATATTGCTGGTGATACGTCTCGGCAAAATACACGGTCGGCGCCTGTTCGATCTCGGTGCTGATTTCACCCAGACCTGCTTTCGACAGTTCAGCCTGATAGGTCGCCTTGCTTTTCAGCGCCGCGTCCAGATGCTCAGGCGAGGTCGCGTAGATCACCGAGCGGTACTGCGTGCCGATGTCGTTGCCCTGACGCATGCCCTGCGTCGGGTTGTGCAGTTCCCAGAACATCGCCAGCAGCTCTTGGTAGCTGACTTTGGCCTTGTCATACACCACCAATACCACTTCAGCGTGGCCGGTCAGGCCCGAACAGACTTCTTCGTAGGTCGGGTTCGGTGTGAAGCCGCCGGCATAACCGACGACCGTGCTGACCACGCCCTCACGCTGCCAGAAGCGCCGCTCGGCGCCCCAGAAGCAGCCCAGACCGAAAATCGCAAAATCGACGTCCTGGAAAAACGGGCCAAGCAGCGGGGTTTCTTCGAAGACAAAGTGCTTTTCAGGCAGGGTCATCGCAGTTTCGCGGCCGGGCAGAGCTTGTTCTTTAGTCGGGAGCACGTTCTTGTTCACCAGAATTTCCGAGCGCAGAACCATGATCGTTCCTCTCAGTCAGGTTGGATGTAAAAAGTCAGACCGCCAGTGTGCCCAATGATGCCCGGTTAATCACTACCCAAAATGTGCGGGTACTCGACTGCTCTTTGTAGGAGTGAGCCTGCTCGCGATGGCGGTGGGTCAGTCAGAAGGTTTGTTGCTGACGCACCGCTATCGCGAGCAGGCTCACTCCTACAGGGGATTTGCGGTGTTTTTAGAGGCAGAGTGGGCCGCGTGGGTAGCGTTTGAGGGCCTGGATCAGTTCGCCGCCCGGGATCGGCCGGTCGAACAGGTAACCTTGGCCGACGTCGCAACGGTGGCGGCGCAGGAACGCCAGTTGTTCGGCAGTCTCGATCCCCTCCGCCACGACCTTGAGTTTCAGGTTGTGCGCCATGGCGATCACTGCCGAGGTGATTTCCATGTCGTCCTGGTTGTCGGGAATTTCATGGATGAAGCTGCGATCGATCTTGATGATGTCGATCGGGAATTTCTTCAAATAACTCAGCGACGAGTAACCGGTGCCGAAGTCGTCCATGGCCAGCGTCAGGCCGAGGCGCTTGAGCTGGTCGAGCTGCAAGTGCGTGTCTTCGGTGGCTTCCAGCAGCAGGCCTTCGGTCAGTTCCAGTTCGAGCAGATTGGCCGGCAGCGCTTCTTCCTTGAGGATGTTGGCGATGGAGGCGACCAGATCCGGATCGGAGAACTGTTTCGGCGAGAGGTTGATCGCCACTTGCAGATTGCCCATCCCAGCAGCGGTCAGCGCTTTGCTCATGCGGCAGGCCTGTCGCGCGATCCACTTGCCGATCGGAATGATCAGGCCGGTTTCTTCGGCGACGCTGATGAACTGGTCCGGGCGGATCATGCCGCGTTCCGGGTGATTCCAGCGCAACAGTGCTTCCATACCCAGCAGGCGACCGCTGCGCAGGCACAGCTTGGGCTGGTAGAACACGTCCAGCTCGTTCTGGGTCAGGGCACGGCGCAGGTTGTTCTCGACGAACAGTTTGTAACTGGCCTCGGCGTTCAGTGCTTCGGTGAAGACTTGCACCTGATGTTTGCCGTTGGCCTTGGCCTTGTGCAGCGCCAGGCCGGCGTTACGCATCAGGGTTTGCGGATCGCGACCGTGCAGCGGCGCGCACGCCAGGCCGACCGAGCCGGTAACGCTGATCAACTGGTTGTCGACGAACATCGGTTTGTCGAGGGTCGCCAGCAATTGGTTGGCGATCTGCTGGCCGGTCGCCAGATCGGTATCGTCGAGCAACACGGCAAACTCGTTACTGGCGAACCTCGCCAGGCTGCCGCTCGGACTCAGGCTGTTGCGCAAGCGTCGGGCCAGACTGATCAGCAGTTTGTCGCCGGTCTGGTGGCCGAGGCTGTCGTTGATCCGCTTGAAATTGTCGATGTCGACCAGCAACAGGCTGATCGGCGTATCGCTGTCGCGGGCGAAGCGTTCGTCCAGATTGCGGATAAACGCCGGGCGATTGCCGAGGTTGGTCAAGTTATCGGTGTAGGCCAGACGCTCGATGCGCTGCTGGGCCAGTTTGGTCTGGGTGATGTCTTCGTAGATGCCGATGTAGTGCGTCAGTTCGCGGTTGTCGCCGTAGACCTTGGAGATCGACAACTGGCCCCAGTACGGTTCGAGGTTCTTGCGGCGGCTCTTGAATTCGCCCTGCCAACTGTTGCTCTTGGCCAGCGCCGAAGGCGCGTCGAACAGCAGTTCACTGAGGTTTTCCAGCGCCGGCAGCTCCGACAGGCGCTGGCCGTGGACTTCCTCGGTGGTGTATTGGGTGATCGCGGTGAAGCTCGGGTTGACGTACTCGACCACGCCGTCGCAATTGACCAGCAAAAAGGCGTTGGCACTTTGCTCGACCGCACGCTGGAACAGGTGCAGGGCGCTGGTGGCGGTGCGGCGGTTGTGGTTGTTGATGACTTGCGCGAACTGGTCGGCCAGCTCGCCGGCAAAAGCGATTTCGTCGGACTGCCAGGCGCGGGTGACGCCGGTTTGTTCCAGACACAGCACGCCGACCACTTGGCCGTCGACGCGAATGCTGGCGTCGAGCATGGCGTTGACGTCGCGCGGGCGCAGGGCTTCGGCCATCTCCCGGGTGCGCGGGTCGCGCATTGCATTGTGTGCGTCGATGGCGCGGCTGCTGTGCAGGGCTTCCATGTAGTCGGGGAAACTGCTGATGTCGATCACGTCCGGGAGGATGTATTCCTGGGTCGCGCGGTGGTACGCGGAGATCGGCACCAGATGCTGACCTTCGAGGTTCCACAGGCTGGCGCAGTCGATTTCATAGATATCGCAGGCGCAGCGGGTGATCAGCTCGGCGGCTTCCTGCAGCGAGTTGTGCGTGCTGTAGCGCTGGCGCGCGAGCAGCAGAATCAAATCCTGTTGAGCGCGTACGCGCTCCAGGTGCTGCAGTTGTTCCTGCTGTGCCCGTTGGTTGAGTTCCAGGGCGATCTGCAGGCGCGAATTCTGCGTTTCGAGGTCGACGGAGGGCGGCAGCGGCACCTCATTGAAGACGTGATCGACCGCCAGCAGATAGCCGCGCAGCAGGTGACGATTGTGTTGTTTGTAGGCTTCGCCCAGTTCCAGGATGCTCAGCGCGCCGGCTGCGGTGTGCAGGGTATAGCGCACCAGATAGTGGGGGCTGGCGGTCAGCTGTTGCTGGATCGCGTCGTGCAGTTGATAGCGCGCTTCAGGCTCCATCAGGCTCGCGTAGGGTGAGCCGACCAGTGCGCAAAGCTCGACGGCCGGCTGGCCGAACTGGCGTTCACAGTTGGGATCGAGAAACAGCATGGCCCAACTGGCTTCATTCAAGCGCTCGAAACGCAGCATGCCGAGCCGCGAGGGCACAGGCAACTGCGTCACTACCTCGGCCGCCATACGGCTGGCGGCATCGGGTTGGCTCTTCATGAAGGGAACTCGCTTGGAAATATGCTGAACGCGCCGGGCTCTCGCCCTCTTTACTGTTGCCTGCGGCAAGGTTGCATCATTGCGGCACCGACTGACAAGAGACATGAAGGCCAAGTGCTATAAGAATATGTCGGCTGGAGTGAACATTTCTCCAGCGTCTATTTGAAAACAGCAAAAGATCGCAGCCAGCGTACGCATTTGCAGGGAAATACGATCCCCAAGGAGCTGCCGAAGGCTGCGATCTTTTAAGGTTTAGCGCAGATCTATCGCAATCGACTGCAATGGCTTCCCATCGCGATCATGGTAATTCACCACAATCTGATCGGTCTCAACCACCAGATGGGCGAAGTTGTCCTCACTCACCACCGTGCTGGTCAGCTCATGCCGGTAATCGCCCGCCGCCGTGCGTACCAGCGGCTGATCGAGAATGAACGTGGTCGCTTTGGCATACGGCAGCAGTTTGCTGTTGCACAGCGGCGAGGACACGATAGTGTGCACTTCGAAGTCCGGGTCTTCGCTGTGACTCAAGCGAGCGGTGAGCGAGCCATGCACGTCCCCCGAAATGAACACGACATTCTTGATGCGCCGGGTGCGGATGGTTTCGAGCAAGCGCAGGCGCTGCTCGGGAAAGGCTTTCCAGGCGTCATCGCCGTTAAGTTTGCGATCCGGGTAGAACATCACACTGGTGACCACGAACTTGACCCGCGCGGTGCTGTTGCTTAGCCATTTGAACAGGGCCTGCTCCTGCGCCTCGTCGAGGATGCGTCGGTCATCGGCGGACAAGTTACGGCGGGTGCGACTGTCGGTGACAAACCATTCGATATCGCCATCGCTGAACTGATACCAGTAATGCGCAAGTGTTGAGTGATCTACTTCACCGTTAGATGTCAGCGAATGTACCGGACTGTGACTGGCCTGATACAACTCATAAGCGGCCATGGCGTTACGGTATAAGTCACCGTCCGACTTGCCGGCATTGGCGGGCCAGTTATCTTCGATTTCGTGATCATCGAGAATCATGTAAGTCGACGTGCCGGACATCAAGCGTTGAATATTCGCTTGGGAGAACGCTGCGCGGTATTTACTGAGGATGTCTTCGTATTCGCGGTCCGGTGCGACCACATTCAAATCGTCCACGTAAATTTGATCGCCGGTCATCAGTACGGCGCTGATTGGCGGTTGTAGGCCTTCGATCACTTGATTGATGGACGCGAAGATCCGATCGCCTAATTGCGGCAGGACGGCGACACCGGCGGTCATGCGTAGGTAGCGGCAGGAGCCGACGATGTAGGCTCTGGGCTGCCGGGCTTTGCTGGAGCGGGTGCGCAGACGATAGATTTCCTTTGGCCATTGCAGCGGCAGTTCGGCGACGCTGTCCGGCGTGTGTACCGGATTCATCGGACTGAACCAGCCGGCCTGATATTCATATTCGGTATCAACACTCAAGTTGTTGAGGGCGAATACGTGCGACATATCGCGTGATTCGCCCAGATGAGCGAAGTTGGCGTTTGACCATTGTTGTGTGTCAGATGCACGGTAACGTATTCCGGCAAATACCAATGCATTGTTCTGCCGATCGCCACGCATGAATATGCGCGCATGATGAGTTGTAATGTGGCCGACAATCGGGCCGATAGTTGGTTTTAACATGTCGAATCCATTCGAATGAATTTGAATAAATCAGGGGATTGGTAAAGTTTGCTTAGTTGATTTTTCTGCGCCTAGGTTAGTTGTGTATGGAATAAAAAAGATCGGGGCCAAGTCGACCAGGGCTGTGGCCGAAATCAGCACAGCTTGTGGGAAAAGGACGAGAAAGGATTTTCTTCGGGCAAAAAAAAGCCCCGCCAAACTGACGGGGTTGAGGTACGAGCGTGTGGCGCTCGAAAGGGTGCAGCAATCGGCCCTCCGTTGCCGGAGGGCCGATCGAGTTACAACAGGATCGTGCGGATGTCCGCCAGCAGGCTGCCCAGACGCTGGGTGAAGCGTGCGGCAGCGGCGCCGTTGATCACACGGTGATCGTAGGACAGCGACAGCGGCAGCATCAGTTTCGGCTGGAAGGCTTTGCCGTCCCAGACTGGCTGGATGGTTGCCTTGGAAACACCGAGGATCGCCACTTCCGGCGCGTTGACGATCGGCGTGAAGCCGGTGCCGCCAATGTGGCCGAGGCTGGAAATGGTGAAGCAGGCGCCCTGCATGTCGTCAGCGGTGAGCTTCTTGTCGCGGGCCTTGGCGGCCAGCGCAGCCGCCTCAGCCGCAAGCTGCAGAAGGCTTTTCTGGTCGACGTTCTTGATGACCGGTACCAGCAGGCCATCCGGGGTGTCGACGGCGAAGCCGATGTTCACGTACTTCTTGCGGATGATCGCTTTGCCGCTTGGCGCCAGCGAACTGTTGAAGTCCGGCAGTTCCTTGAGCATGTGCGCGCACGACTTGAGCAGCAGCGGCAGGATGGTCAGCTTGACGCCAGCCTTCTCGGCAACGGCTTTCTGCGCCACGCGGAACGCTTCCAGCTCGGTGATATCAGCCGAATCGAACTGAGTCACGTGCGGGATGTTCAGCCAGCTGCGGTGCAGGCTCGACGCGCCGATTTGCATCAGGCGAGTCATCGGCACTTCTTCGATTTCGCCGAAACGGCTGAAGTCGACGACCGGAATCGGCGGGATGCCCGCGCCACCGGTTGCGCCAGCAGCAGCGGCCGGTGCTTCCTTGGCCTTCTGCATCATCGCTTTGACGTAGGTCTGCACGTCTTCTTTCAGAATACGACCGTGCGGGCCACTGGCGCCGACAGCGTTCAGCTCAACGCCGAACTCACGGGCCAGTTGACGCACGGCTGGGCCGGCGTGAACTTTCGCGCCCGGTTTCGCTGGCGTAGCAGCCGGTGCGGCGGCTGGAGCGGCAGCAGGTGCAGCGGCAGCCGGAGCAGCAGCGGCAGGTGCCGGAGCGCTTGGAGCAGCAGCGGCGGCTGGAGCCGGGGCAGCAGCAGGCGCTGCGCCTTTGACTTTCAGCTTCAGAATCAGGTCGCCGGTACCGACTTCGTCATCCAGCTTGATGGAAACACTTTCCACCACGCCAGCGGCAGGCGATGGAATTTCCATGCTCGCCTTGTCGGATTCCAGGGTGATCAGCGACTGGTCGGCTTCAACGCTGTCGCCAGCCTTGACCAACACTTCGATGATCTTGGCTTTGCCGGCCGAACCGATGTCCGGAACGTGGATGTCCTGAACGCTGTCGGCAACCGGTGCTGCTGGCGCGGCTGCCGGGACAGGCGCAGCAGCAGCGGCCGGAGCAGCAGCCTGAGCCGGAGCGGCCGCAGCAGGGGCCGCAGCACCCGCCACTTCCAGATCCAGAATCAGGTCGCCAGTGCCGACTTCGTCGTTGAGTTTGACGCTGATGGCCTTGACCACGCCAGCGGCAGGCGACGGGATTTCCATGCTCGCCTTGTCGGACTCCAGGGTGATCAGCGACTGATCAGCCTCGACGGTGTCGCCGACCTTGACCTGGATCTCGATGATCTGCGCCTTGCCCGACGAACCGATGTCCGGCACGTGCACTTGCTGCACCGAAGCGGCAGCAGGAGCAGCGGCAGGCGCGGCAGCAGCAGGAGCGGCAGCCGGTTTGGCTTCAGCTTTTGCAGCCGGCGCAGCGGCAGGAGCAGGGGCCGCTTCAGCGGCGCCCTCGACTTCCAGCTCAAGCAGTTCGTCGCCTTCTTTCAGACGGTCGCCCAGCTTCACTTTCAGGCTCTTGATGACGCCGGCTTTCGGGGCCGGCACTTCCATGCTGGCCTTGTCCGATTCCAGGGTCAGAATGCTCTGGTCGGCTTCGATGCGGTCGCCGACCTTCACAAACAGTTCAATTACTTCACCTTCACCGCTGCCGATGTCAGGTACGCGAATGAGTTCGCTCACAAAATGTCTCCTCAGCAGTCCAGTGGGTTGCGTTTTTCCGGGTCGATGCCGAACTTGACGATGGCCTCAGCCACGACTTTAGGTTCGATATCACCACGGTCAGCCAGTGCTTCCAGGGCTGCCAACACCACGAAATGACGGTCGACTTCGAAGAAATGACGCAGTTTCTTGCGGCTGTCGCTGCGGCCGAAACCGTCGGTGCCGAGGACTTTGAATTCCTTCGACGGTACCCACTGACGGATCTGCTCGGCGAACAGTTTCATGTAGTCGGTAGAGGCGATGACCGGACCTTTACGGCCGTTCAGGCACTCTTCGACGTAGCTCAGCTTAGGCTTCTGGCCCGGCTTCAGACGGTTGCTGCGCTCGACAGCGAGGCCGTCGCGACGCAGTTCGTTGAAGCTGGTAACGCTCCAGACGTCAGCGCCAACGTTGAACTCTTCACGCAGAATCTTCGCCGCTTCACGGACTTCACGCAGGATGGTGCCGGAGCCCATCAGCTGTACGTGATGCGCCGCATCGCGGGTGTCTTCTTCGAGCAGGTACATGCCTTTCTTGATGCCTTCTTCGGCACCGGCCGGCATGGCTGGCTGCTGGTACGACTCGTTCATCACGGTGATGTAGTAGAAGATGTCCTGTTGCTCTTCGGTCATCTTCTTCATGCCGTCCTGAATGATCACCGCCAGCTCGTAGCCGTAGGTTGGATCGTAGGTGCGGCAGTTCGGGATGGTCGCGGCCAGCAGGTGGCTGTGACCGTCTTCGTGTTGCAGACCTTCACCGTTCAGGGTGGTCCGGCCGGCGGTGCCGCCGATCAGGAAGCCACGGGTACGGCTGTCGCCAGCGGCCCAGGCCAGGTCGCCAATACGCTGGAAGCCGAACATCGAGTAGAAGATGTAGAACGGCAGCATCGGCTGGTTGTGGCTGGAGTACGAAGTACCGGCAGCGATGAACGAGCTCATGGCGCCTGCTTCGTTGATGCCTTCTTCAAGGATCTGACCTTTCTGGTCTTCCTTGTAGAACATCACCTGGTCTTTATCGACTGGCTCGTAGAGCTGGCCGACGGAGGAGTAGATGCCGAGCTGACGGAACATGCCTTCCATACCGAAGGTACGGGCTTCGTCCGGGATGATCGGAACGATGCGCGGGCCGATTTCCTTGTCCTTGACCAGTTGCGCGAGGATTCGCACGAAAGCCATGGTGGTGGAAATTTCACGGTCGCCGGAGCCGTCAAGGATCGCCTTGAGGGTGTCCAGGTCCGGCGTCGGCACGCTGAAGCTTTGTGCGCGGCGCTGTGGCACGAAACCGCCCAGTGCAGTGCGACGCTCGCTGAGGTAGCGGGCTTCGGCGCTGTTTGGCTCAGGCTTGAAGAACGGCAGGTTCTCCAGCTCTTCGTCCTTGACCGGGATGTCGAAACGATCGCGGAACAACTTCAGGCTGTCGACGTCGACTTTCTTGGTGTTGTGCGCAGTGTTCTTCGCTTCGCCGGCACCGGTGCCATAACCCTTGATGGTCTTGGCGAGGATGACGGTTGGTTGTTCTTTGTGGTTGACCGCTTCGTGGTACGCCGCATAGACCTTGTACGGGTCGTGGCCGCCACGGTTGAGTTTCCAGATCTCGTCGTCGGACAGATCAGCAACCATCGCCTTGAGTTCTGGCGTGTTGAAGAAGTGTTCACGGACGAACGCGCCGTCTTTGGCTTTGTAGTTCTGGTACTCGCCGTCGATGACTTCGTCCATGCGACGTTGCAGGATGCCGTCGACGTCTTTGGCCAGCAGTGGGTCCCAGAAACGGCCCCAGATGACTTTGGTCACGTTCCACTGAGCACCGCGGAACACGCCTTCGAGTTCCTGGATGATCTTGCCGTTGCCGCGAACCGGGCCGTCGAGGCGCTGCAGGTTGCAGTTGATGACGAAGATCAGGTTGTCCAGCTTCTCGCGGCCGGCCAGGGAAATCGCGCCCAGGGATTCCGGCTCGTCGCACTCGCCGTCGCCCAGGAAGCACCAGACTTTCTGTTTGCCCGGCTGGATGAAGCCACGGTGTTCCAGGTACTTCATGAAGCGTGCCTGGTAGATCGCCTGGATCGGACCCAGACCCATGGAAACGGTCGGGAACTGCCAGAAATCAGGCATCAGCCAAGGGTGCGGGTAGGACGACAGGCCCTGACCGTCGACTTCCTGGCGGAAGTTGTTCATCTGGTCTTCGGTGATGCGGCCTTCCATGAACGCACGGGCGTAAACGCCTGGCGAGGTGTGGCCCTGGAAGTAGATCAGGTCGCCGCCGTGTTCGTCGGTCGGGGCCTGGAAGAAGTAGTTGAAGCCGATGTCATACAGGGTCGCACTGGAAGCGAAGCTGGAGATGTGACCACCCAGGTCAGAATCTTTCAGGTTCGTACGCATTACCATGGCCATCGCGTTCCAGCGTACCAGCGAGCGAATGCGGCGTTCCATGAACAGGTCGCCAGGCATGCGTGCTTCGTGGGTTACCGGGATGGTGTTGCGGTAAGGCGTGGTGATGGCGTAAGGGAGTTGCGAGCCGCTGCGGGTCGCAAGTTCGCCCATACGGGTCATCAGATAGTGAGCACGGTCTTCGCCTTCTTTGTCGAGAACCGATTCCAGGGCGTCCAGCCATTCCTGGGTTTCGACGGGATCGAGGTCTTGCATGGCTTGCTCCAGGGCGGAAAGGCTTCCAGAATCGGTTGCCTGAGTTTGCGACTGGCCTTGTGGGCAGACGATTTAAAATTCTTGGATTGCCGATAGGTTGTTCCGGCGGCGTGTAGTTTTACTACAAATCTTCCGGCATTTCAGCCTTTCGAATGTATAGACGAGTAGTAAAACTACAGAAGAATGGCTTGTGGCCTCCGGCTGCGTTGTGAGAATAATCGTTAAGGTTGGTCTTTTGCCATCCGAAAAAGGTGAAACTTTGATGTTCGCTGCCAAAGAGAAAGAAATTTCAGCTATTTCTAACTTTTGTTCGACAGTCCTCCGGGTAGCGGGTTTTCACCAATCACTACAAGCGGCCATTTACACGCCGATCAAGGATAGACCATGACCCTGCCCGTGCTTGCCGAACTGCCCGCCATTCTCCTGCCGTTGGTCACTCGATCCGAGCAGTCGTTCCGTACGGCCGTCGCCGCGCTGGAAGACGATCACGGCTTCGCCAACTGGACGCCAGAGCGCTGGGCGCAGTTCGCCCGCGTCACCGCTGCCAGCGAATTCGTCATTGAACAGAGCGTTCGTGACCCTTTGATGTTGCTTGCGCTGGTGCAGTCCGGCGAACTCGACCGGGCCTTCGCGCCGGGTGAATTGTGTGCGCAGATTGCCGCTGCGGTGAACGCCGCTCAGAGCGAAGATGAACTTGGCCGTGCTTTGCGCCGTCAGCGCGCCCGTCATCAAGTACGGATCATCTGGCGCGATCTCACCCGGCAGGCCGATCTGGTGCAGACCTGCCGCGATCTCTCGGACATGGCTGACGCGACCATCGATCAGGCTTATCAATGGCTGTACAGCCGCCATTGCGAACAGTTCGGTACGCCAACCGGTCGCCGCAGTGGTGAGCCGCAGCAAATGGTCGTCCTCGGCATGGGCAAGCTCGGCGCCGTCGAGTTGAACCTGTCTTCCGACATCGACCTGATCTTCGCTTACCCCGAGGGCGGCGAAACGGTGGGCGTGAAGCGCTCGCTGGATAATCAGGAATTCTTCATTCGTCTCGGCCAGCGCCTGATCAAGGCGCTGGATCCGATGACCGTCGACGGCTTTGTCTTCCGTGTCGACATGCGCCTGCGCCCGTACGGTTCGTCCGGCGCGCTGGTGCTGAGCTTCAATGCGCTGGAGCAGTATTACCAGGATCAGGGCCGCGACTGGGAACGCTACGCGATGATCAAGGCGCGGGTGGTGGCCGGCGATCAGGTCGCGGGCGCGCAGTTGCTCGACATGCTGCGGCCATTCGTTTACCGGCGTTACCTGGACTTCTCGGCGATCGAAGCGCTGCGCACCATGAAGCAGTTGATCCAGCAGGAAGTGCGACGCAAAGGCATGGCCGACAATATCAAGCTCGGCTCCGGAGGCATCCGCGAGGTCGAGTTCATCGCTCAGGCCTTTCAGTTGATCCACGGTGGCCGCGACTTGAGCCTGCAGCAGCGTCCTCTATTAAAGGTGTTGAGCACGCTGGAGGGGCAGGGTTATCTGCCGCCGGCGGTGATCAGCGAATTGCGCGAGGGCTACGAATTTCTGCGTTACACCGAACACGCGATTCAGGCGATCGCCGACCGCCAGACCCAAATGCTGCCGGATGGCGCGCAGGATCAGGCGCGCATGGCCTTCATGCTCGGGTTTGCCGATTGGGACGCCTTCCACGAAAAACTGATGTTCTGGCGCGGTCGCGTCGCCTGGCACTTCGCCCAGGTGATTGCCGATCCTGATGAGGATGAAGGCGCCGAAAGTGAAGTGGTGGTCGGCGGCGAATGGCTGCCGCTGTGGGAAGAAGCCCAGGACGAAGAGGCTGCGTGCCGGCAGTTGGAAGAGGGTGGTTTTGCTGATGCGAGCAAAGCCCTGAAAGCGTTGGCCGGATTGCGCAGTAGCCCGCAATTGCGCGCGATGCAACGGTTGGGGCGTGAGCGTCTCGATGCCTTTATTCCGCGTTTGCTCGCGCAGGCGGTTGAGCACGCTAACCCGGACCTGGTGCTTGAGCGGGTGTTGCCGCTGGTGGAAGCGGTCGCGCGGCGCTCGGCTTATCTGGTCTTGCTGACGGAAAACCCCGGTGCGCTACGACGCTTGCTGACGTTGTGCGCGGCGAGCCCATGGATCGCTGAGCAGATCACTCGCTTCCCGCTGCTGATGGATGAATTGCTTAACGAAGGGCGTTTGTTCAAACCGCCCTTGGCGCCGGAACTGGCCGCCGAATTGCGCGAGCGGCTGACGCGAATCCCGGAAGACGACCTCGAACAACAAATGGAAGCCCTGCGCCATTTCAAACTGGCGCACCGCTTGCGCGTCGCCGCCTCGGAAATCGCCGGCAGCTTGCCGCTGATGAAAGTCAGCGATTACCTGACCTGGCTCGCCGAAGCGATTTTGGAACAAGTGCTGGCCCTGGCCTGGCGCCAGACCGTGGCCAAGTACGGCACGCCGCTGCGCACCGACGGCACGTTGTGCGATCCCGGTTTCATCATTGTCGGTTATGGCAAAGTCGGCGGTCTGGAACTGGGGCATGGTTCGGATCTGGATCTGGTGTTTATCCATGACGGTGATCCACAGGCGGAAACCGACGGGCCGAAGTCGATCGATGGCGCGCAGTTCTTCACTCGGCTGGGGCAGCGGATCATTCACTTGCTGACAGCGCAGACCAACTCCGGCCAGCTCTATGAAGTGGACATGCGTCTGCGCCCATCCGGTGCTTCGGGGCTGTTGGTCAGCTCGCTGGGTGCGTTTGCCCGCTATCAGGAAAATGAAGCCTGGACGTGGGAACATCAGGCTTTGGTGCGCGCGCGGGTGCTGGTCGGCAGTCAGGATGTCGGTCAGGCGTTCGAGAAGGTTCGCGCCCAGGTATTGGGCAAGGCGCGCGACCTGGCCAAGCTGCAACAGGAAGTCAGCGAGATGCGCGCGAAGATGCGCGACAACCTCGGCACCAAGAGCACCGCGGCCGGTACCGCGGCAAATGCCTTTGATGCCACGGCGCCGTTCGACCTCAAGCAGGACGCTGGAGGTATCGTCGATATCGAATTTATGGTGCAATACGCGGCTCTGGCGTGGTCGCAAAGCCACCCGCCACTGCTGCGCTGGACCGATAACATCCGCATTCTGGAAGAGCTGGAACACGAAGGGCTGATGCCTGCCGAAGATGCCAGCCTGTTGCGCGAGGCCTACAAAGCCTACCGCTCCGCCGCCCACCGGCAGGCCTTGCAGAAGGACGCCGGGGTGATTGCAGGCGACCAGTTTGTTGAAGAACGGCGGCAGGTTTTGCGGATCTGGCGTGAGTTGGGGCTAAGCTGATAGCGGTTTGTGCAGCACCCAATACCCTGTGGGAGCGAGCTTGCTCGCGAAGACGGAGTGTCAGACGACAGCGATGTCGGATGTGACGGCCCCTTCGCGAGCAAGCTCGCTCCCACAGAGGATCTACAGTGTCTGTAGATCTGAAGCAGGACGAACAAACAATGTGGGAGCGAGCCTGCTCGCGATAGCGGAGTAACAGTCGACAGTCATGTTGAAGGTAATGACCCATCGCAAGCCGCCGGTGTTCCCACAGTGATTCTCGAGGCGGGGAGGCGTAAATGCCTCCCCGGTTCGTTTTTGGAAACCACATGAATATTCTGATCGTTGGGCCCAGTTGGGTCGGTGACATGGTGATGGCGCAGACACTGTTTCAGTGTCTCAAACAGCGCCACCCGCAATGCGAAATCGACGTGCTGGCCCCCGAGTGGAGCCGGCCGATCCTTGAGCGCATGCCCGAAGTGCGCAAGGCCTTGAGCTTCCCGCTCGGCCACGGCGCGCTGGAATTGGCGACGCGTCGACGCATCGGTAAATCCCTGCGCGGCCAGTACGATCAAGCGATCCTGCTGCCCAATTCGCTGAAATCGGCGCTGGTGCCGTTCTTTGCCGGCATCCCGAAACGCACCGGCTGGCGCGGCGAGTTCCGCTACGGCCTGCTCAACGACGTGCGTACCCTCGACAAAGAGCGCTATCCGCTGATGATCGAGCGGTTCATGGCTTTGGCCTATGAGCCGAACGCCGAGCTGCCGAAACCTTATCCGCGCCCAAGCCTGCAAATCGATCCGGTCACCCGCGAAGCGGCGCTGGCCAAGTTCGGCCTGGCTCTCGACCGCCCGGTGTTGGCCCTTTGCCCTGGCGCCGAGTTCGGTGAATCCAAGCGCTGGCCGTCCGAGCACTACGCCAAAGTCGCTGAGGCGCGCATTCGCGAAGGCTGGCAGGTGTGGCTGTTCGGCTCGAAAAACGATCACGCCGTCGGCGAAGACATTCGCGCTCGGCTGATCCCTGGCCTGCGCGAAGAATCGGTCAACCTCAGCGGTGGCACCTCGCTGGCCGAAGCCATCGACCTGATGTCCTGCGCCGACTCGGTGGTCTCCAACGATTCCGGCCTGATGCACGTTGCCGCTGCGCTGAACCGTCCATTGGTCGCGGTCTACGGCTCGACCTCGCCGGGTTTCACTCCGCCGCTGGCCGAGCACGTTGAAGTCGTCCGTCTGGGTCTCGATTGCAGCCCGTGCTTCGACCGTACCTGCCGCTTCGGCCATTACAACTGCCTGCGCCAGCTGATGCCGGACGCGGTCAACGATGCCTTGCAGAAGTTGCAGGGCTCCGTGGTCGAGGTTCATTAAGTTGCGGGTACTGCTGATCAAGACTTCATCGCTGGGCGATGTGATTCATGCGTTGCCGGCGCTGACCGACGCCGCCCGGGCCATTCCCGGAATCAAGTTCGACTGGGTCGTGGAAGAAGGCTTCGCCGAGATCCCGACCTGGCACCCGGCCGTTGGCAAAGTGATTCCGGTGGCGATCCGTCGCTGGCGCAAAAACCTCTGGAAAACCATCACCAGCGGCGAGTGGAAACGCTTCAAGCAAAGCGTGCGCGCGAACAAATACGATTTGGTGATAGACGCCCAAGGCCTGCTGAAAAGCGCCTGGCTGACCCGTTACGTCAAAGCGCCGGTGGCCGGACTCGATAAAGGTTCGGCCCGCGAGCCGATGGCCGCGCGTTTTTACGATCGCAAACTGGCCGTGGCCCGTGGTCAACACGCCGTCGAACGCGTGCGCCAACTGTTCGCCATTGCCCTCGGTTACGACCTGCCAAAAGGCCTGGGCGACTACGGCCTCAACGTCGAGCGTCTGGTCGAGCTGCCGCGCAAAAATGCTTTTGTGGTGTTCCTGCACGGCACCACGTGGGACACCAAACACTGGCCGGAAGCCTACTGGCGCGAACTGACCGAGCGCGTCGGTTACCTCGGCGTCGGCGTCAAACTGCCGTGGGGCAACCCGCAGGAAAAGGCCCGCGCCGAACGCATCGCCGCCGGCTTCAAGCATGCCGAGGTCCTGCCGAAGCTGAATCTGGCCGGCGTCGGCAAAGTCCTCGCCGGCGCGCAAGCCTGCGTTGCGGTGGACACCGGTCTCGGCCATTTGGCGGCGGCGCTGGACGTGCCGACCATCTCGCTGTTCGGCCCGACCAACCCGGGTCTGACCGGCGCTTACGGCAAATTGCAGATTCACCTGGCCAGCGATTTTCCGTGCGCGCCGTGCCTGCAAAAGAAATGTACCTATCAACCGACCGCGCAGGATGCCCGTCAGTTTGACCTGAAGCGTGAACAGCCGCTGTGCTTCACGCGACTGAACCCAGAGCGTGTCGCCAGCCGACTGAGCACGTTGTTAATGGCTGAGGAGCTGCGCTGATGCAATTGGCATTCGTCCTGTACAAATATTTCCCGTTCGGTGGCTTGCAGCGCGACTTCATGCGCATCGCCCTCGAATGCCAGAAACGCGGACATCAGATCCGCGTCTACACGCTGATCTGGGAAGGTGATGTGCCGCCCGGTTTTGAAGTGCTGGTGGCGCCAGTCAAAGCCTTCTTCAATCATCGTCGCAATGAAAAACTCAGTGCGTGGATGGCAGCGGATCTGGCCAAGCGCCCGGTCGATCGCCTGATCGGTTTCAACAAGATGCCGGGGCTGGACGTTTATTACGCTGCCGACGGCTGCTTCGAAGACAAGGCGCAAAACCTGCGCAACTCGTTGTACCGTCGCTGGGGCCGTTATCGCCACTTCGCCGAATACGAGCGCGCGGTGTTCGCCAAAGACGCGAAGACCGAAGTGCTGATGATTTCCGAAGTGCAGCAGCCGCTGTTCATCAAGCATTACGACACGCCGATCGAGCGCTTCCATTTGCTGCCGCCGGGCATCGCCCAGGATCGCCGCCGTCCGGCAGATGCCGATGAAATTCGCGCCGGTTTCCGCGCCGAATTCAACCTGAAGGACGATGAACTGCTGCTGGTGCAAATCGGCTCCGGCTTCAAGACCAAAGGCGTCGATCGCAGCCTGAAAGCGCTGGCGGCATTGCCCGCTGAACTGAGAAAGCGCACCCGGCTGTTTGTAATCGGCCAGGATGACCCCAAATTATTCCAGATGCAGAGCGCCACTTTGGGTCTGGGCGATAACGTAACGTTCCTCAAGGGGCGCAGCGATATCCCGCGTTTCCTGCTCGGCGCCGATCTGTTGATCCACCCGGCGTACAACGAAAACACCGGTACCGTGCTGCTTGAAGCGCTGGTCGCCGGTTTGCCGGTGCTGGTCAGCGCAGTCTGCGGTTACGCCCATTACATTGCCGAGGCGGATGCCGGGCGAGTGCTGGACGAGCCGTTCGATCAGGCGCAGCTGACGCACTACCTGACCGACATGTTGAATGATGACGCTGCACGCGCGGCCTGGAGCCGCAATGGTCTGGCCTTCGCCGAGACGGCCGACCTCTACAGCATGCCGCAGCACGCGGCCGATGTGATTCTGGCGGAGCACGCTTAATGAAGTTGATGCTGGCTGAACCGTTCAAAAGCCTTTGGGCCGGGCGCGACCCGTTCGCCGAAGTCGAAGGCTTGCAGGGCGAGGTATACCGCGAGCTGGAAGCACGCCGGACACTGCGCACGGAAGTCGACGGCAACGGCTTTTTCGTCAAGATCCACCGTGGCATCGGTTGGGGCGAGATCTTCAAGAACCTGCTCACCGCCAAGCTGCCGGTACTCGGCGCAGGTCAGGAGTGGAAGGCTATCCAGCGCTTGCAGGAAGTCGGCGTGCCGACCATGACTGCCGTTGCCTACGGCGAGAAGGGTAGCAACCCGGCGGATCAGCATTCGTTCATCGTCACCGAAGAACTGGCGCCGACCATCAGCCTCGAAGACTTCAGCATCGACTGGGTCAAGCAGCCGCCCGCGCCGAAACTCAAGCGCGCGCTGATCGCCGAAGTCGCGCGCATGACCGGCATGATGCACCGTGCCGGCGTCAATCACCGCGACTGCTACATCTGCCACTTCCTGCTGCACACCGATAAACCGGTGACACCTGAAGATTTCAAACTCTCGGTGATCGACCTGCACCGCGCCCAGACTCGCGCGAAAATCACGCAGCGCTGGCGCAATAAAGATCTGGCCGCGCTGTACTTTTCCGCGCTGGACATCGGCCTGACCCGCCGCGACAAACTGCGTTTCCTCAAAGGTTATTTCCAGCAACCGCTGCGCCAGATTCTGGCGGAAGAAGCGCCGCTGCTGAGCTGGCTCGAAGGCAAAGCCAGCAAGCTCTATGCGCGCAAACAGCGCTACGGGGATGCGCTCTGATGGCGGGTTGGACTCTCGAGCCGCAATACAGCGAGCTCGCCGAAGACTTCGGCAGCCTCGAAGCGGTATTTGCGTTGCAGGGTGAACGCCTGACCCGTGACCCGCTGTCGGAAGTGATTCGCGTGCAGCGCAACGGCATCAACTATTACGTCAAACGCTATGTCGGCGCCGGTAAAGGCTTGCGCCGCTACCTCGGCAAGCCGCGAGTAAAGATGGAATGGCAGAACCTCAAGCGCTTCGCCAAGTGGGGCATTCCCACTGCTGAGGTGGTCGCCTGGGGCCTGGAACGACGTGGCGCGGCGTATGATCGCGGCGCCATGATCACGCGCGAATTGCCCAACACCGAAGACCTTTCGGCGCTTGCCGAGCGCAAGGATCCGAAACTCAAGGATCACGCCTGGGTCGACGGCGTCAGCCGGCAACTGGCCGGTTATACCCGGACGATGCATGATCACCGATTTACCCATAACGATCTGAAATGGCGCAACCTGTTGATCGATGAGCAGGCCCGCATATTTCTCATCGATTGCCCTAACGGCGAGTTCTGGCGCGGCTTCTGGCTCAAGTATCGGATCACCAAGGATCTGGCCTGTCTCGATAAACTCGCCAAATACCACCTGTCCAATACCCAACGCCTGCGCTTCTATAAGCAATACCGCCAGTGCGATCGGCTAGATAGCGCCGACAAGAAACGGATTCGGCACGTGGTGAGATTTTTCGAGGGACGCGAATGACTGATTTTCTCGCTGCTGAAGACCGCGCACTGCTTGAGCGCCATGGTCTCGGCACTTTCGACGCACTGTGGGCCAAACAGCTTGAAGCTGTGGACGAACCCAACACCGCCCGTGGCGGCTGGAGCAGCGTCTTCCGTCTGGACCTGGAAGGGCAGGGTTATTACCTCAAGCGCCAGAGCAATTACCTGACGCGCACCTTGCATGCGCCTTTCGGCGAGCCCAGTTTTGCCCGTGAGTTTCGCAATATCAGTCGCTATCGCAAGCTCGGTATTCCGGCACTGCAAGCGGCGTTTTTCGGTGAGCGCAAGGTCGACGGCGAAGTTCGCGCGATCCTGCTAACCCGCGCGCTGGACGGCTGGAGCGATCTGGAGTCGCTGTTGCAGCGTTGGGCGCAGCTCAGTGCCGCGCAACAGTCGGCCATCCTCAAGGCTTGCGGATTGCTGGCTCGGCATCTGCACGGTGTGCGTCAGGTGCACGGCTGCTTCTATCCCAAACATATTTTTCTGCGAACCAGCGGTGACGGGTATCAGGCGCAATTGATCGACCTGGAAAAAACCCGTCCCTTGTTGTTCGGCATGCGTGACCGGATCAAGGATCTGGAACCATTGCAGCGCCGCGCACCGGAATGGAACGAGGCGCAACTGCGTGAATTGCTCGCGGCTTATCTCGATCAGCCAAGCGATAGCTCACTGCTGGACAGCTGGCTCGCCCGGCTGACCGCGCGCCGCAGTCACAAGGAGACGCGCTGATGCAATTGTCCGAGCTGGCTGGTGTCGGGCGAACCCCGCCACTGCCGCTGACGGTGACTCTGGCCGATGCCGCCGGGAGTGCGGATCTGCAATTGTTGAGTCTGCTGCGGGTATTGCCGGGCCAGCGTTACGTCGGCGCCGGTGTCTGGCGCGGCCGTCCGGTACTGGCCAAATTGCTGGTCGGCGGCAAGGCTGCCCGGCACTTTCAGCGTGAACTGGAAGGTGTGCGCCTGCTGGCCGCGCAAGGCATGACCACGCCGTTGCTGCTGGCCGATGGCTTGAACAGTGGCGAGGGCGGCTGGCTGCTGTTCGATTTCCTTGAAGGTGCCGAAAGCCTTGGCGATGCCTGGGCCAAAGTCGAGACGCTGCCGGTGCTGGCCGACGAGCAATCGGCGGTGTTGGCCGAGGCGCTGGGTGCCATTGGCCAATTGCACGGCAAAGGGCTCTGGCAGGAAGACCTGCACCTGGACAATCTGCTGCGTCACGGCGGTCAGTTGTACTTGATTGACGGTGCCGGCATTTGCGCAGAAACCGCTGGCCAGCCGTTATCGCGGCAGAAAGTCCTGGAAAACCTAGGCGTGTTTTTCGCTCAGTTGCCCAAGGCGCTGGAGCCGTTCACCGAAGAGCTGCTGGTGTATTACCTGTTGAGCAACAGCGAGCACGCGTTGCCGCTGGAAGCGTTGCAGAAGCAGATCGACAAAGTGCGTCGCTGGCGTTTGAAAGACTTTCTGATCAAGGTTGGTCGTGAGTGCACACTGTTTAGCGTACAGCGCGGAGCGTTCGGTCTGCGCGCGATCCGTCGCGAAGAAGTGTCGGCCATGGTACCGGTGCTGGAACAGGCCGATGCGTTGCTCGATCAGGGCCATCTGTACAAGACCGGTGGTGCGGCAAGCGTCGGCAAGGTTCAGGCCGGTGCGCGCACGCTGGTGATCAAACGCTACAACATCAAGGGCTTTGCGCATTGGCTCAAGCGTTTCTGGCGCCCGAGTCGCGCCTGGCATTCGTGGCGCGAAGGCAATCGCCTGGCGTTCCTCGGCATCGCCACGCCCAAACCGCTGGCGGTGCTGGAGAAGCGCTTTTTATGGCTGCGCAGCCGTGCGTATCTGGTGACCGAGTTTCTGCCCGGACCGGACATTATCGAGCGCTTTGCGCCCTATGTTGGAAGTGGTGAAGCACCTGAGGCGGAGTTGCAGGCGCTGGACCTGTTGTTCGCACGATTGATTGACGAGCGCATCAGTCATGGCGACTTCAAGGGGCACAACCTGTTCTGGCAGGAGGATCGCTGGGCGCTGATCGATCTGGACTCGATGTGCCAGCATGGATCGGTCGGCAGTTTTGCGCCGGCCTATGCCCGTGACCGCGCGCGATTCATGCGTAACTGGCCGGAAAGCAGCGCGCTGTATCAGATTATTGATCAGCGTTTGCCGAAAGACATTTCCAGCGCGGCCTGAGTCAAACCACTGCGGCGGTAGGGGACAAGATTCAGCGACTTGTCCTACAGCTTCTCCAGAAGCCATGAACTGTGCCCCGTTCAGCCCCGATGCTAATTTGCCCGACGACCTTGGAGGGCGAATCTTGACCATCAAAAACGCTGTGACGCTGGGTGCACTTTCATGGGTTCTGGCGGGCTGCGGCAGCGTCCTGACCGTATTGCAAGACGATGCCGACGTCGCTCGGGACATGCGCAAACAAAACACCTATTGCCAATCGATACCGCGGATTTACAGCGGTCTGGCCTTCGATTTCTGTGTGTTGAACGCCCCCCCGGATCCCAGCGGATTTCTTGTGCCATTCGTGCTGCTGGATCTGCCATTGTCCGGTGTATTCGATACAGTAGCGTTGCCCTATACGGTCTATCGTCAGGTCTCCGACGGTAACCTTGCTATTTACTGGCGCAAGGGCGGTTATTGAGGCGCAGGGCAAGGTTTCTCCAAACCATTCACCCTGGGGCAATCGCACAGGGTAATTCCCCACTCGTTTACGCTATAATCCCGCCCTTTAGCTGTCACTCGCCCTGTGCGAGGGCACATCAATTTTCAAGGCGCATCGCGCCTGCACGCAGACTAAAGAGGCTAGACCCCTGTGGCATTGACGATTCTTGGCCTGTCCGGCGCCCTTAGCCATGATCCTTCAGCAGCCTTGTACATCGACGGCAAGCTGGTGGCGGCGGCTGAAGAAGAGCGCTTCGTACGCGATAAGCATGCAAAGAACCGCATGCCCTACGAATCGGCGAAGTTCTGTCTCGAACAGGCCGGCATCAAGCCGTCCGATGTTGACGTGGTAGCGATCCCGTTCGCTCCGATCAGCCTGTTCGGCAAGGCGCGCTGGCATTACGCCAAGCGTTACTGGTACGCGCCGGATCGCGCCCTTGATGCGATCCTGATGGGCAACCGTCGCTACAAACGCTATCGCAACAAGATTGTCTGGTGCCTGGAGCAACTGGGTTTCGATCCGAAAAAGATCAAGATCGAGCCGGTCGAGCACCACTTGGCTCACGCCTCCAGTGCGTACCACTGCTCGGGTTTCAAAGAAAAAACCGCGATCCTCGGTATCGACGGCAAGGGCGAGTACGCCACGACCTTTTTCGGCTACGGCGAAAACGGCAAGATCCACAAGATCAAGGAATTCTTCGATCCGGACTCCCTCGGCGGTCTGTACGGCGCGATCACCGAGTTCCTCGGTTTCGAGATGCTCGACGGTGAGTTCAAGGTCATGGGCATGGCGCCATACGGCGATGCCAGCAAGTACGATTTCTCGCGTCTGGCCTCGTTCGAAAACGGTGAGTTGGTGATCAATACCGATTACGCCAACGTCATCGGCCTGCGTCGCTACAAAGAAAAGGGTAAAGGCTTCTACTTCTCGCCGAAGCTGATCGAGTGGCTGGGGCCGAAGCGCGAAGGCGACATCGCTGACGAACCGTATATTCACTACGCGGCGAGCATGCAAGCGCTGTTCGAGAAACTGGCGTTGCAGATGATCGACCACTATCTGGGCGACGTACTCAAGGAAACCGGCAAGCTGGCATTCGCCGGTGGCTGTGCGTTGAACGTCAAACTGAACCAGAAAATCATCGCCCGCGACGACATCAAAGAGCTGTTCGTGCAGCCGGCGTCCGGCGATGCCGGTACTGCGGTCGGTGCCGCTGCCTACGTGTCCCACGCCCGTGGCGTACCGGTCGAGAAGATGGAACACGTCTACCTTGGCCCGTCGTACAGCAACGAAGACGTCATCGCGGCCTGCGCCCGTCACGAGAGCAAGCCGACCTGGCGCAAGCTCGACAACATGCCGGAGCAGATCGCCAAAATCATGGTCGATGGCAACCCGGTGGCCTGGTTCCAGGGGCGCATGGAATTTGGCCCGCGTGCATTGGGTGGTCGTTCGATCATCGGTTGCCCGAGCGTGGCGGGTGTGGCTGACCGGATCAACCACCAGATCAAGTTCCGCGAGCGCTGGAGGCCTTTCTGCCCGTCGATGCTCGACACCGTTGCGCCACAGATGATCAAGATCGATCACCCGGCGCCGTTCATGACCTTCACGTTCGAAGTGGCAGAAGAGTGGAAGACCCGCGTGCCGGAAGTCGTCCACGAAGATGGCACCTCTCGCGCTCAGGTGCTCAAGCGTGAATACAACCCGCGCTACTACGACATGATGAAGGCGCTGGAAAACCTGACCGGTAACGGCGTATCGCTGAACACCTCGCTCAACCGTCGTGGCGAACCGATGATCTGCTCGCCGACCGACGCACTGAACATGTTTTTCGGTTCTGACCTGGAATACCTGATCATGGAAGATATTCTGGTCGTAAAAGAGGGTGTGAAAGGATACGAACTTGACTGAAACACTGATCAGCGTCGTCATTCCGGTTTACAACTATGCGCGAACCCTGCCACGTGCAGTGGAGTCGGTGTTGGCGCAGCTGGATGAGACGACGGCGGATCTGCTGGTCATCGACGATGGGTCGACGGACGATACGCCTGAGGTGGTGGAAAAGCTCCTGCTCAAGCATGGCGGGCGTTTTCGTGCGCTGCGCAAAAGCAATGGCGGCTTGTCGTCGGTGCGCAATCGGGGGCTGGAAGAGACAACCGGACGGTATCTGGTGTTTCTCGACTCTGATGATGAAATGGCTCCCGGTGCGCTGGCAGCGCTTGCGCAGCACATCGCCAGTCATCCGCACAGCCTGATGGTGATCGGGGCGCACTGGTCGGTGTTCGCTGACGGGCGACGCAGTTTGCAGGCGGCCAAGCCGTTGCCTGCGACGGCCCGGCAGCGCTTGCAGGGCTACCTGTTGAGCAAGACGGTATCGATTTCAAACGGTGCCTGCGCGATGCATCGCGATGTGTTCGTTCAGGGTAATTACCCGGAACATTTGCGCAACGTGGAAGACCTGCCAGTGTTTGCCCAAGTGCTGGCGCGTTACCCCTGCTCGGTTCTGGATGAGCCTCTGGCGCTGATCTACAAGCACGCCGACAGCATGCGCCATGATTTACGCCAAAGTCTTGCTGCCGGCACCGAGCAGGTCGTCAGCGAAGTTTTTTCCAGTCAACGGATGCCCGAGGAAATGGGTGATTTGCGCCAGGCGTTTTTAGCGCAGCGTTGCCTGTCGTTGTTTCGCGACTGTTATTCCCATGGCGAGTACAAACTGGCCAAGTCATTCTATTTTCAGGCCTTGCGTGCGGACTGGCGGACGTTTTCGCGCTGGTCCTACACCCGTAAGGCATTGCGGTTGCTGTTTCGGTAAACGGGTCGCGGAAATTCGCGGGCCTTGTAACGGATGTCGGTGAGGTGGCTGGGTGAAAGGTACGGGCGGTAGCGTGGCAACTCGAGTCTCCAGAGTCATCGACGAATACCCGGTTTGGCTGGCGTTTCTGGGCAGTGTGCTGCTGTCGCTGATAGCCGTCCTGGGCACCGCGACAGTGGGGCGTGATGCCGCGCTGTACATTGATATTGCGCAACAGGTCACCGAACACGGGCCCAATGTGGCGTGGGCCACTTTCGACTGGCCATGGTTTTCGTTTCTTCTGGCGGGTACGCACACGGTCCTGCATTTGCCGCTCGAACTGAGTGCCTATCTTTGGTGCGGTCTGTTTTTTGCCGGCACCAGCGCGCTGATGGTGGACTGCGTACGTCAACGATCTGCGCAACTCGCCGGTTGGGCGTGCCTGGTGGTATTGGCAATGCCGGCGGTCAATGCCTTTCGCAATGACATCATCCGTGAGTGCGGTTTCTGGTTCTTCTGCACACTGACGCTCTGGCTCGCGCTTCGCTGGCAAGCCTGTGGCGGCTGGCTGCGGGCGGCATTCATTCATCTGGCCATCGTCGCCGCAGCCTTGTTTCGGCTCGAAGCCTTGCTGCTGGTGCCGGCGTTGGCGCTGTGGCAGTTGCCCAACCTGTGGTCGTCGAACCGGCGTATGCGGTTCGTTCAGTTTGCGCTGCTACCGGTTTTGGGGCTGCTGGTCGTTTCGGTGTCAGGTGTGCTCATGTCGGCACGCGTGATGCTGTATCTGGACATGATTGCGCCGCACAGTGTGTTTGCCGCGTTTCAGATGCTGTGCGATCAGTTCGCCAATTCGCTTATCAACAAGTACTCCCAGGATGAAGCCGGGCGGATCATTTTCTTCGGCATCCTGGCGACCATGACCATCAGTTTCGTGAAGTTGATGGGGCCTTTTGCCGTCCCTTTCATTCTGCGGCGCAACTGGGGGGTGCTCGGTATCTACTGGCGTGACTATCGCCCGTTCGCCTGGGCGGCGCTGCTGTATCTGGTGGTGCTGGTGCTGTTTTTCATCAAGCAGCAGTTCATGAATACGCGCTACCTGAGCTTTCTGAACCTGTTGTTTGTACCCGTGCTGGCGATGGGGCTGGCGGCGTTTGCCCGCGAGTTCCCGCGTTGCGGCAAGTGGCTGGTGGTGTTGGGGTTGTTGGTAATGCTGTCGAACGTCATCTCCACTGGAGCCGGCAAGACTCATTACGTCGAGGCTGGCCGCTGGATGTCGACTCACGTCGAACCGACGGCGAAGACCTATTTCGAGGACGGGCGGATCAGTTATTACGCCGGTCGCGGCTATGTGATGCCGGTGCTGACCGCTGAGGAAGCGATGTCGACAGCGCACGCGGGCGACTATCAGTACTTCCTCATCGAGGCCAAGGGTGACGAACCGTGGCTAAGCGAATGGCTGGCAGCGCACAAGTTGCGCATCATCGAGCATTTCGCCAATCGCAAAGGTGCCACTGTGGTGGTCATCGGCCGCTGATGCTTAACCGAGCAGCGGTCGCAGGCGCGAGATCAGCGGTGCTTGTCGGTTGCTCGGCAGTGCCTGCCGGTAGCCTTCGATAAACGTGTTGCCGGCGTCCTGGCCGAGCAGCCATTGCCGGTCTTCCTTGTAGCGCAGCAAGTGAGCGAAGTTGCGCAGGCGTTTACTGTCACTGAGTGCGCGCTTCTGGCAGCGCAGGTCGGCGATATCGATCAGTCCCAGGCGGTTGTCGGGGGTCAGCACGACATTGCCGAAGTGCAGCGACCGAAAGTACACACCTTTTTCGTGCAGCAGGGCGAAGTACCCGCCCAGCTGGAATCTCAGCGTGTCAGCCTCTTCGCCAGTGCTCTGCAACTGACGCACCGTATTGCCTTCCAGCGGGCTGTAATACACGCCGTCGCGCTCGATGCTCGGGATGCGATAGACCGCGATGACTTTCGGACAGAGGATGCCGCGCTGTTCGAGTGCCCGGGTGTTGTCGGCAAAGCGTTGTGCATAGGGGTAGAACAGCGCCGAACTGAGCAGCCGCTTGCGGCGGAACAGCTTGAGCATGCGTCCATCGGCCAATCTGAGCACCTTGTCGCCGGAACCGTCGGCTTCCAGTACGTGTGCACCTTTGCGCAGTGCCTCGTAAGTGCTTTGATCAATCGATTGCATATCGGGCTCCCCATCATTAGCGGGGTATCTTAACCGACTTGGTCGAAGGCTGGCTTGAAGTCATGTTTATCGGGGCAAAAACGCGTGTGATATCATCGGCGCCTCACTGAATTGCGCGGATCACCATGAGCAGTCCTGAACCGAAAGCCCAGTCCACGCTGGCGATCTATTTCCGCCTTTTGGCTTACGTGCGGCCTTATGCCGGCCTTTTCCTTCTCAGCATCGTCGGGTTTCTGATTTTCGCATCGACTCAACCGATGCTCGCTTACATCCTCAAATACTTTGTCGACGGTCTGGCCAATCCTGAAGCCAGTCTGTTCCCGGGCAACCCTTATCTGGGCAAGCTGCAGTTGCTCGAAACCGTGCCACTGATGATTGTTTTCATCGCGCTATGGCAGGGCGTGGGCTCGTACCTGGGCAACTTCTTCCTGGCGCGGGTTTCGCTGGGGCTGGTGCACGACCTGCGGGTAGTGCTGTTCAACAAATTGCTGGAGTTGCCCAATCGCTTCTTCGACAAGAACAATTCCGGCCACCTGATTTCCCGCATCACCTTCAACGTGACGATGGTCACCGGTGCCGCAACGGATGCGATCAAAGTCGTCATCCGTGAAGGCATGACCGTGATTTTCCTGTTCTGTACGCTGTTGTGGATGAACTGGAAGCTCACCTTGGTCATGGTCGCCATCCTGCCGTTGATCGGCCTGATGGTGAACAGCACCAGCAAGAAATTCCGCAAGCAGAGCAAGAAGATCCAGGTCTCGATGGGCAACGTCACGCACGTTGCGTCCGAGACCATTCATGGCTACCGCGTTGTGCGCAGCTTCGGCGGCGAGCAGTACGAAAGGGATCGCTTTCGCGATGCCAGCCAGAGCAACACCGACAAGCAGTTGACGATGACCAAGACCGGCGCCGTTTACACGCCGATGTTGCAACTGGTGACGTACAGCGCCATGGCCGTGGTCATGTTCCTCGTGCTGTATCTGCGCGGCGACGCATCGCCGGGCGATCTGGTGGCCTACATCACCATGGCAGGCCTGCTGCCCAAGCCGATCCGTCAATTGTCGGAAGTCAGTTCGACCATCCAGAAAGGCGTGGCCGGTGCCGAAAGCATTTTCGAGCAACTGGATGAGCCGGCGGAAGTGGATCAAGGCACGGTCGAGCAGGATCGTCTCGAAGGTCGTCTGGAAGTGCGTAACCTCAGCTTCCACTATCCCGATACCGAAAAACCGGTACTCAACGACATCAGCTTCGTCGTCGAGCCGGGGCAAATGGTCGCATTGGTTGGCCGCTCGGGCAGCGGCAAGTCGACCCTCGCCAGCCTGATTCCGCGCTTTTATCAGCATGATCATGCTCAGGGCCAGATTCTGCTCGATGGCGTGCAGGTGCAGGATTTCACCCTGCGCAGCCTGCGTCGGCAGATTGCTCTGGTGACCCAGCAGGTCACGCTGTTCAACGACACGGTGACCAATAACATCGCTTACGGCGATCTGGCCGGCGCGCCGTTCGATGAAGTAAAGCGCGCGGCTACAGAGGCGTATGCCGATGAGTTCATCATCAAGATGCCGCAGGGTTACGAAACCATGGTTGGCGAAAACGGCGTGCTGCTGTCCGGCGGCCAGCGTCAGCGCATCGCCATCGCGCGAGCACTGCTCAAGGATGCGCCGCTGCTGATTCTCGACGAGGCCACTTCTGCGCTTGATACCGAGTCGGAGCGGCATATTCAGGCGGCACTGGATCATGTGGTGAAAAACCGCACGACCCTGGTGATCGCCCACCGTTTGAGCACCATCGAGAAAGCCGACCTGATTCTGGTCATGGATGAAGGGCGCATCGTTGAGCGCGGCTCTCACGCGCAATTGCTCGAGCAGAACGGCTATTACGCCCGTCTGCATGCCAAAGAATTTGAAGAGGGTGACGAGCCTAAGCCGGCACACGCGACCGACGTATGCTGACGATGTTTCGCAGCTTTCGCGAGCGTGGCTGGAGCGAAATCGACCGGGACAGCTATGCCCGGGCCTGGCAGCGTTTCGGCGGCAGCTTTGCCACGCATCCCGAAGTCGTTGAGCGCTTGTCGACGTTTCTAGGCATCGAATTGCGCTACCTGGGCTGGATTGTTGGCGGTGATGTACTCGCCGCCATCCCTTGCTGGGGCCGGCATGTCGCCTTGTCCAAGGAAGTGCTCAAGCGCGAGGGCAAGCGTGGCTTGCTGGACATGGGCAATGCGGAAATCATTCTGCCGATCGCGCCAGATGTCAGCGTACCGGTGCGCCAGCGTATGGCTTATGTCTCCCAGCTCAATGCCGAGCAGATCAGCACGTTGAAGTCGCAACCGGAGGGCCTGGCCCTGGCTCGGCTCCCGGAAGAGTATTCGAAGAAGTTCCGCTACAACCAGCGTCGCGAGCAGCGCCTGCTGGAAGAGGCGGGCGGATCGCTGGTGCCGATGTCCGACTTTACCCCGCAGGAACAGGCTGCCGCTTACGGTGATTTGTTCCAGCGTCGCTGGGGCTTCGAGGTGCCGGGCAAGGCCGGGCTGGTCGAGGTCTTTACCTTGCTGCGCGAATTCATGACCGGTTCGGTGGCGATGCTCGATTCGGCACCCGTGGCCATTCAGGTGCTGTACCGCGTCGAGGCCCCGCAATGGGTGTCGCTGGAGTACATCAACGGTGGCGTTGACCCGCAGAGCCGCGAGTTCAGCCCCGGCAGTGTGCTGAGTTTCGTCAATACCCAAGAGGCCTGGGCGCACGCGCAAACGCTGGGCAAGCCTCTGCGTTATTCATTCGGTCGTGCCGACCGTGAGTACAAGGATCGCTGGTGCCACACGGTGCCGGTCTACAAGGTCTGAATCCATGAGCGCTCGCAAGCAACAGCTTCTCAAGGCCCATCGACGCAACAAGCGTCTGTTCCTGATTGCCTTTCTGGTGGGGTTGTTGCTGATCGGATGGCTGGTTGCGTGGTGGCTGGTGCCGTTGTTGCTGGTGCTGGCCTGGATCGCACACGAGGCCTGGTTCGCCGATCATCTGTTCTACCGGCCTTCTGACGACTATCAATACAGCTTTCCAGCGCAAGCGGCCCGCCAGAGTGTGAGTCTTGAGGGTGGCGTGGTACGCCTGAGCGAGCCGCTGGCTCAGGGCGAGACATTGGTACTCGAGCTTGAAGTGAAGTCCACTTGGCTGGGGCGCTGGCTCGACCCCTATGTTGACGTGGGCGATGATCGCCAGGACTTCGAGCGTGGCGTCAAAGGCCGGCGTTTCCTTAACCTGTCCGGTCAGGCCGATGCGCTGGCGCAAGGTGCTCTGGCCCTGCGTGGCCGATATTGCGTACCGGCTGCGACCGGTGTGTTGTGGGTCATGGCCAATCCCGATTACAGCCGCCAGCGGGTAATGGTCATCGCTCCCCATGCCGATGACGCCGAACTCGCCGCATTCGGCCTGTACAGCCGTTGCCAAGACGTCAGTATCGTCACCCTGACCCAGGGCGAGATCGAGGCTGAAGACTTTCAGCGTCTGGGCCTTGATCAAGCCGCAGCGGCACGCTTGAAGGGGCGTTTACGCAGCTGGGACAGTCTGGTGATTCCTCTGTGGGGAGGCGTGCCTGCCGATCGCTGTGTGCAATTGGGTTATTACTGCCTGCAACTGCCCTCGATGGCCGAAGCGCCTGCCGAGGCCTTCGGTTCCCGTGAGTCGCAGGAAAGCGACGTGCGCAGTGTGCGCCGGCACAATCCATTGACCTTGCCCGCCGACGCCGATGGGCAGCCAACCTGGAAAAATCTGCTGGGTGACCTGACTGCACTGCTTGAGCACTATCGTCCAGACGTGGTCGTTACTCCGCATCCAGAGCTTGATCCCCACAGTGATCATGTGGCGTCCACCCAGGCGCTTCTTCAGGCTATCGAACTGAGCAGCTGGAAGCCGACAACCCTGCTGATGTACGCCAATCACCTGCACGACAACGACCGCTGGCCGATGGGCCCTGCCGGGGCCGGTATTGCGCTGCCTCCCGCCATCGAGCCGTTGCCGGCTGACCGGCTATGGAGTCCGCTGTTATCGGCGCAGGTGCAACTGGACAAAGCCATGGCGCTGGCCATGGAGCACGATCTGCAGGGTGGGCAGGTATTCAAGCGACAATTGCGCCGCTGGATCCAGCAGGTGCTGGCGGGGCGTCGCTGGCCTGAAACGGGCAGTAACGAGTTTTTCCGCAAGGCGGTCCGGCGTCATGAATTGTTCTGGGTACGCGACCTTTCAGATTGAGGCGGACGGCGCTTTACCCTGTGTTAATATCGCGCCCCTGTTCATTTTGTATGTGGGTTGCTCCATGAAGTTGTCCATGCCGCGTTTCGATCAAGCCCCGGTCTTGGTAGTCGGCGATGTCATGCTCGACCGTTACTGGCATGGCGGAACCTCACGGATTTCCCCTGAGGCGCCGGTGCCGGTCGTTAAGGTCGAGCAGATCGAAGATCGTCCGGGCGGTGCCGCGAACGTTGCCTTGAACATTGCCGCGCTGGGTGCGCCGGCGTCGCTGGTCGGTGTGACCGGCGACGACGAAGCCGCCGACAGCCTGAGCAACAGTCTCAAAGGCGCGGGCGTACGCGCTCTGTTCCAGCGCATTGCGCACCAGCCAACCATCGTCAAGCTGCGGGTCATGAGCCGGCACCAGCAACTGCTGCGTATCGACTTTGAAGAACCGTTCGCCACCGACGCTCTGGCCCTTGGCTCGCAGGTCGATGACCTGCTCGAAGGCATCAAGGTGCTGGTGCTCTCCGACTACGGTAAAGGTGCCCTGAAAAACCATCAGGCGCTGATCCAGGCCGCTCGCGCGAAGAACATTCCGGTGCTGGCCGACCCGAAAGGCAAGGATTTCTCGATCTATCGCGGCGCCAGCCTGATCACGCCGAACCTCAGCGAATTCGAAGCCATCGTCGGTGGTTGTGTCGATGAGCATGAGCTGGTGAGCAAGGGCGCCGCCCTGATGCACGACCTCGAACTCGGTGCGCTGCTGGTGACACGTGGCGAACACGGCATGACCCTGTTGCGTCCGGACCAGCCGGCACTGCACCTGCCGGCCCGTGCCCGTGAAGTGTTCGACGTCACGGGTGCCGGCGACACGGTGATCTCCACCCTGGCTGCAGCGATTGCCGCCGGTGAAGACCTGCCCCATGCCGTCGCGCTGGCCAACCTGGCCGCCGGCATCGTGGTTGGCAAGCTCGGTACGGCCGCCATCAGTGCCCCGGAACTGCGTCGCGCCATTCAGCGTGAAGAAGGTTCCGAGCGTGGTGTGCTCGGTCTGGAGCAGTTGCTGCTCGCCGTGGCCGATGCCCGCGCGCACAACGAAAGGATCGTCTTCACCAACGGCTGCTTCGACATCCTGCATGCCGGTCATGTGACCTACCTGGAGCAGGCGCGGGCACAGGGCGATCGTTTGATTGTCGCGGTCAACGATGATGCTTCGGTCAGCCGCCTCAAAGGCCCGGGCCGTCCGATCAACAGCGTTGATCGACGCATGGCGGTTCTCGCCGGCCTCGGCGCGGTGGACTGGGTGATCAGTTTCCCTGAAGGCACTCCGGAAAACCTGCTGCGCGAGGTCAAACCGGACGTGCTGGTCAAGGGCGGCGATTACGGCATCGATCAGGTGGTCGGCGCCGATATCGTCAGCGCTTATGGCGGCACCGTGAAGGTGTTGGGGCTTGTGGAAAACAGCTCGACAACGGCGATTGTCGAGAAGATTCGCAGTCGTTGATCAGATGAATTTTTACCGTTGTGTACTGCGTGTGAACGGATTTTGCCTTGGGGATTTTACCGTTTCCGTTGATGTAGGCAGCTTTGAATCCGATGCGCTTGCCTGCCTACGTCGCGTGGTCAATTAGCCTATGAAAGTCATGCTCCTGGTGATGGACGAGCAGCGGGTCATTCTCGATCGGCTCTACGACATCGTGCAGCAGAACTGTGATGAATGCTTCATCTATCGTTTGAGCAAACAGCAGCAGTTGAATCTGGGGTCGTTTCTGGCCTCGGTCGACTACCAGACCTTCGATCGCGTGGTGATTTTCTCCCGGGTCAAGCGTCTGGCCACTCAGCTGCAGGTGCTCAAGTGCATTCCCGGGCTGGTGTTCCTCGAGCACGATGCCTACCAGAACTACATGCCGGCGAGTAAGTACCGAGGCGTGTATTCGCGACTTTACCGCCGTTTGCCAAGTTGTCGGGCGTTGGTGTCCGGTGCCGTGGTCGCGCGCAAGATGCTGGCTGAGGGCATCGACACGGTGTTCGTCTCCAAGGGCTATGACGAGCAGATGTTGCACAACACCGGTGTTGAGCGGGACATTCCCATCGGCTTTCTTGGCAGCCTGAAAAGCACCGAATATGCCGAGCGTAAAGCCATGCTCGAGTCGCTCTCGAAGCGTACCGGGATGCTGGTGACCCGCACCCAGTCGGGTGAGGAATACCTGCAGACGCTCAATCGCATCCGGATTTTCGTCAGCGCCGACATCGGCATGAACGAGTTCATGATCAAGAACTATGAGGCCATGGCCTGCGGCTGTGTGCTACTGGCCTGGAGCCAGGGCGAAGAAGACCGCCTGCTCGGTTTTGAAGACATGCACAACACCGTGTTCTACCGCAGCGAAGAAGAGGCGGTGGAGAAGATCAAACTGCTGCAAAGCGATCCGGAACTGGCAGAGCGCATTGCCCGCAACGGCCAGGAATTCGCACAAAGCCGCTATTCCTTTGCCCGTGTCGGTCAGGCACTGGCCACGGAAATCCAGCGTGAGATGCGCCCATGGCAGCCGCCTTCAGCGTTTACACGCTTCTGGGTCAAGCTGCGTTACGGGATGAAGGTGCCGGTTTAAATGAAGGACGAACACATGGCGCTGGATGCGCTGCCCGGTGGTGATCAATCCGTGCTGGAGGCTTTGCCTGCCGAGCTTCTCGACTGTCTGGGCCGTGCGCCCCGGGTCGTGTTGATTGCCAACAATCCGGCTATCACAGCGGCGGACTTTCAGGCGCTGAACATTGGCGTCGATGACGTCGTCGTCAGCTTCAATACCTGTATCAAAGCGGCACTGCTCAACGAAAACAGCGTCAACGTCTTTGTGCATGGCTACAACGCGCCGGACGCGTATTTTTTTGGTCTGCCTTACGCGCCGCCGGTACAGCGGATGTTCGAGCAGGCGAGCGATCGTTGTTTCAGCATGCTGGTGGGCTGCGCCGCACCGATGTGTCCGTTGCCACGTGTGGCCATGTACTGGGATCGCATTCCACTGCCGCCGCTGTGGAACTACCCGGTCGATCGCCCGGGTGGCAAGCGCTACGTCGGACCTTCCACCGGTTTCAACACGCTGGTGTTGTTCGACTGGTTACGCGGTCATGCCGGTTATACCTATCAGCTCATGACCCTGGGGTTTTCCAACGAAGCCGGAAAACTCTGGGGCGGCCATGCCTGGGATTATGAGCGCGACTGGCTGCAGCAATCGGACATCATGGTGGTGCCGCTGCAACTCCGGCGCTGGTGGCAAAAGCTGTTTCGGCAGAAGTAAGCGACGTCGTCCATCCGGTTGCCGGCAGGCCCGAACTACTTTCAAAAGGTGCTGTTGAGTGTTGAAAATTGCCGTGGCTTTTTTCGGAATTCCGAGAAATTCGCCGATCTGTTTCCCCTCCATCGAACAGAACGTTCTGGCGCAGCTGCCTGCGGGCAGCGACGTAAAGTGCTTCTACCATCTGTACAAAGTCGATGAGGTGCAGAACACGCGGTCCGGCGAGAAAGGCGAGCTAAACGCTGACAACTACCAGCCCTTCGAGTCGATGACCGGCGCGCTGACCTCGACCGAGGGCGTGCTGGAGCGCTGGGATTTCGAACAGGTCAAAGCGCAGGGCGATACCTGGGCCGATGACTATGCGTCATTGCGCAATCTGATCTATCAGCTCAACTCGCTGCACACCGTGACCACGATGATCGAATCCTTCGATCCGGATTTCGTCGTGTTCGTGCGCCCGGACAATTTCTTTCACAGCGCATTGCCTGCCTATGTCTTCGCTCACCCTGAGGTGCGCAAGCACAACGCTTATATTCCGGACTGGCAGTGGTGGGGCGGCTTGAACGACCGGTTTGCGATTTGCGGGCGCGATACATACGTCGCGTACGGCAAGCGGATCGAGCGCATTTTCGATTTCTGCAAGGCGACAGGCCGAAAGCTGCATTCCGAGCGCTTGCTCAAATATGCGCTGCAGCAGGTCGATGCGAAAATCTGCACGCTGCCGACCCAGGCATCACGGGTGCGCATTACCGGTGCCTTTGCCGAAGAATCGTTTTCGCCCAAGCGCGGCATGGGCAAGCGCGAAAACCGCTACTTCCATTTCTTCGCCGGGTTGCGCACCTGGTGGGATCGCCGGCGCTAAACCGCTATTTGGCGGTTTTTTTACCCAGCCCGACTAATCGCAGCGCCTTGATACTCAGCTGCTTGAACCCCTGACGCGGGGCTTTCGCCGGTTGCAGGCCTTGTTGCACCAACCAGTCCTTCCAGCGTATCCGCTCCTCGCGCACGACCCAGCCGGTTTGGGTGGCAAAGCTCTCGGCCAGATACAGACCTCGGGTGCTGGCCGGTATGAGTTTGTCGCGCTTGAGCGTGTACAACTCGGCCAGTGGCGCGCCGTCCTTGAGTGGCATCAAGTACAGGTCGGGGCGTTTACGATCAAGTCGGGCAACCAGTTGATCACCTTCCAGCCGCTCGTCGACGTGGAACAGGCTCAGGGATTTGGCTTCCTTGGGCACGTCCAGGCGCAAGTCGTAGATCAATTGCAGTGATGCGGTGGGGAGATGCACATAAGCCCTTGGCCGTTCGAGCAACTGCAGATTGGCGCTGCGTATAGGCCGCGCCGAGCCGGACAACGGGGTCAGGCGAAACGGCAGAGCCTCGCGGTAGTGCAACGCCGCCGAGTAGGGCGCAGGCAGCCAGGTGTCGTTGAAGCGTCCGCCGAGCCAGCCTTCTGGCGTCTCGAGCAAACACTCTTCGGCAATTTCCTGAATGGCCGTGTGCAGCGGAATATTCAATTCGTGGGCCGGCACGTAACCGGAAATCAACTTGAGCACGACGTCGCCGCGATCCTGTCGGCGCTGGCGCACCAGCACCCAATAGTCGCGATTCTGCCAATGCAGGGTCAGGCGTACTGAGACACCAAGGTTGGCCAATTCCAGCGAGAAGCGCTCGGTATCGGCCACGCTCACCGGTTTGCGCCGCTGCAAGGTCTGCGTGAAGTTCAGCGGCATGCCGACGCTCTGGTAAGTCAGGCCTTCCGGGGTAGCTTCGACGAACAGCGGCAGGGTCTTGAAGTTGCTCGGGTTCTTTCTGATGAGCGTGCGCGGCATATCGGCTCCTGCTTAAGGCCGCGAGGCGGCGTCAGTGACCACGTAGGACCTGGGCAACGGTCGCAACGTTGTGGGCGAGGTGCAGCGGATTGATCGTCCCGACAATAGCACTGGCCACGCCAGGTTGCGCGAACAGCAATTCGAAGCTGGCGCGCACCGGATCGACGCCCGGGCTCAGGCAAACATGACCGCTGGCCAAGGCTTTTTTCACCAGAATGGCTTTGCCGTGGGCAGCAGCATAGTCAATGACAGCTTTCTCGTTTTGTTCGTTCAGATTGTAGGTGACCATCGCGCAGTCGCCTTGCTCCAGTGCTTTGAGGCCACCTTCGACAGTTTTGCCGGAGAAGCCGAAGCCGCGAATCTTGCCTTCGGCCTTGAGCGCCGCGAGTGTCGCGTAAACCTCTTCGTGTTCAAGGATCGCCATGTCGTTGCCGTCGGAGTGCACCAGCACCAGGTCGATAAAATCGGTTTCAAGACGTTGCAGGCTGCGTTCCACCGACATCCGTGTGTGTGCTGCGCTGAAGTCATGGCGCGACAGACCATCGGCAAATTCTTCGCCGACCTTGCTGACGATCACCCAGTCCTGACGCTGGCCATGCAGCAACGGGCCGAGGCGCTCTTCGCTGCGGCCATAAGCCGGGGCGGTGTCGATCAGGTTGATGCCCAATTCCCGCGCCTGACGCAGCAGCATGCGTGCTTCGTCGTCGCCGGGAATCTGAAAACCGTTGGGGTATTTCACGCCTTGATCGCGGCCGAGTTTGACCGTCCCCAGACCCAGTGGCGAAACCATCAGGCCGGTGCTGCCCAGCGGACGGTGGAAGTCATGCAGGCTGGCAATGGTCATGGCAGCAGTTGCTCCCAGGCGGGTACGCCCATCGGTGGTTTTGGCAGGGCCGGCAAAGGCTCGGCGATTTGCGGCTGGATGCCGTCGCGCTCGAGAGAGGCGATGACCCGGTCAGCGAAGTCCGGTGCCAGCGCCAGTTTGGTCGGCCAGCCGACCAGCAAGCGGCCCTGTTCGGCAAGGAAGGCGTTGTCCGGGCGCGTGAAGCCGGTTTGCAGCGGCTCGGCACGGTCAACCCGCAGGGTCGCCCATTGCGTGGTGCTGAGGTCGATCCACGGCAACAACTGCGCGATCTCTTTCTGCGCGGTGGCGATCTGCTCGGCCGGCTCGCGGTTTACGCCTTCGCTTTCGGCGATGTCGCCGCCCATGTACCAGACCCACTGACCGTCAGCGGCCGGGTGCGTGGTCACGGTGATGCGCGGTTTGGTGCCGCCGCCCAGGCAGTGGGCGTACAGCGGTTTCAGGCCCGGGCCTTTGGCGATGATCATGTGCAGCGGCCGACGTTGCATGGCCGGCTGGCTCAGGCCGAGGTCTTCGAGCAGTTGCGCCGTACCCGCGCCGGCGCTGAGGACGATGCGCTGGGCGCGAATTTCGCGGCCATCGACTTTCAGGCCGACCAGCACGCCGGCTTCCAGCAGTGGCTCGATGGTTTGCCCGGCGAGCAGGCCATCGCCGGCCAGCTCGGCCAGACGCTGAATCAGGCTCGGCACATCCACAACGAGTTCGGCGAGTCGGTAGACCTTGCCCTTGAAGCGCTTGTCTTGCAGGGCGGGCGGCAGCTGCTCACCCTTGACCTGATCGACCCGGCCGCGCACGGCTTTACTGGCGAAAAAACTGGTGAGGTTGCCGGCGAGGGTGCCGGGCGACCATAGATAGTGAGCTTCGGAGAGCAGGCGCACGCCGGACAGATCCAGCTCGCCATTGCCGGCCAGCGCTTCACGCCAGCGCCGCGGCATGTCGGCGATGGCTTCCGAGGCACCGGTCAATGCACCGTGCAACGCGTATTTGGCGCCGCCGTGGATGATGCCCTGGGACTTCACACTCTGCCCGCCGCCGAGGCTGGCGCTTTCCACCAGCACGGTCGAAAAACCCTGACGGCGCAGACGCGCATTCAGCCAGAGGCCGGCGACACCAGCGCCGACAATCAGAACGTCGGTGGAAATAACGGATGGCATGCAGCGACCTCAGTGTTCAAGACGAGGGCGCAGTATACAGACTCGGGAAAGCGCGGGATTTGTCGATGATCAACACGTGGAATACAAAACCTGTAGGAGTGAGCCTGCTCGCGATAGCGGTCTTTCATTCAACAGTTATGTTGTCTGATACATAGCTATCGCGAGCAGGCTCACTCCTACAGGGGATGTGTTTGTCGTTAATGGCCGGCGGTCTTGGAGAACAGCTGGATTACGACGACGCCCAGCACGATCAATGCCATCCCCAGCATCGCCGGGATATCCAGCTTCTGCCCGTAGATGAACAGCGCCGCCACGCTGACCATCACAATCCCCATACCCGCCCAAACCGCATAGGCGACGCCAACCGGAACGGTGCGCACCACCAGGGTCAACATCCAGAACGCGATCGCGTAGCCGACGATGACCAGCACCAATGGCAGTGGTGTGCTGATGCCTTTGACCGCTTTCATCGACACGGTGGCGATCACTTCGGCGCAGATGGCAATGGCCAGGTAGGCGTAGGCGTTCATGGTTCAAATCCTCAATGTGAAACGTTGCTTGCTGAGGCGGCATTCTAGTGATTCGCCAGATGGGGTAAAGTCATTACCTATCTGTTAAAGAGATGGGTCGGTGAATCAGCATGCAGTGGAATCTGGATCAACTTCGGGTGTTTGTCGACGTCGCCGAACATCGCTCGTTTTCCGCCGTGGCGCGCCAGCAGCGTAAAGCGCAGTCGGCGATCAGCAGCGCGATTGCCATGCTCGAAGATGACTTGGGCGTCAGCCTGTTCGAGCGTAGCAGCGGCCGTCAGCCAACGCTCACCGAGGCGGGCGAAGCGCTGTTGGAAGAGGCACGTGAAGTCCTGCGCCAATGCGAGCGTCTGAATGGCCGGGCGATGGCGATGATGCGCGGCCAGGAAGCGCAGCTGCGCGTGGCCCAGGATGAGGCGATGCCGTATCAGGCGCTGGTGGAAAGTTTCGGTGAACTGGCCGAGCAATTCCCCAGCCTGGAAGTGCAATTGACCAGCGCCGCGCAAGGTGAAGTCTCGCGCAAACTGGTGGAGCGCCGTGCCGATCTCGGCCTGTTGTTCTATCACGATGAAATCCCCGAAGCACTGGAACGCCGCGTGCTGGGCAGTGTGGAAATGGTCACGGTCTGCGGCGTCAATCATCCGCTGGCGGCGCAGTCCTACGTGACCTGCCAGCAACTGGCACAACATCGGCAATTGCTGATGTCGACGCAAACCAGTGTCTATCCCGGCAACGAGCCGGCCAGCCCGCAGGTGTGGCGCGCTGACAGTTTCTACGTGATGTCCGAATGGCTGGTGCGCGACCTCGGCTGGGCCTGGTTGCCCCGGCATGTGGTGCAGTACTCGGCGTATCAGGGTTTGATGGTCGAACTCGACAGTGAATGGACCCCGCCAGCGCTGGTGGTCGAGCTGGTCTGGCGCCGCGACGAACCCCTCGGCCCGGCCGCGCGCTGGCTGGCCGAACGTTTTGCCGTGCACTTGCGGGCGATCGGCGACAAAAGTCGATAAACTCCGCCGCCATGAATAGAACTCTCTACACCGTGCTGTTTTACCTGGGGCTGCCATTGGTGGCGATTCGGCTGTGGCTGCGCGCACGCAAGGCGCCGGCGTACGCCAAGCGGATTGGCGAACGTTTCTCCTACAGCATGCCGACACTGCAACCCGGCGGCATCTGGGTGCATGCGGTGTCGGTGGGCGAAAGCATCGCCGCCGCGCCGATGATCCGCGCTTTGTTGCAACGTTATCCACAGTTGCCGATCACCGTGACCTGCATGACCCCGACCGGTTCGGAGCGAATTCAGGCGCTGTTCGCCAACGAACCGCGCATCCAGCACTGCTATCTGCCGTATGACTTGTCGTGTGCGGCGGCGCGGTTTCTTGATCGCGTGCAGCCGAAGCTCGCGGTAATCATGGAAACCGAACTGTGGCCTAACCATATTCATCAGTGCGCCAAGCGCGGGATTCCGGTGGCGCTGGCCAACGGGCGCTTGTCCGAGCGCTCGGCACGCGGTTATGGGCGCTTCAGCAAGCTGACCACACCAATGCTCGCCGAGATGAGTTTTTTCGCCGTGCAGACCGAAGCTGAAGCCCAGCGCTTCCGTAATCTCGGCGCGCGCCCGGAAACGGTCGAAGTCACTGGCTCGATCAAGTTCGACCTGACCATCGACCCACAACTGCTGCAACGCGCCGCTGATCTGCGCGGCCAATGGCAGGCGCTGGAACGTCCAGTGTGGATCGCCGCCAGTACCCACGAAGGCGAAGATGAAGTGGTGCTCAATGCCCATCGGCGCTTGCTGGCCAATCACCCGGATGCGTTGCTGATTCTGGTGCCGCGTCACCCGGAACGTTTCAACTCGGTGTTCGAACTGTGCCAGCGCGAAGGCTTCGCCACGGTTCGGCGTTCGACTGGGGCCAATGTCGATGCGCAGACGTCGGTGCTGCTCGGCGACACGATGGGCGAGTTGCTGTTTCTTTATGCCTTGGCGGACAGCGCGTTTGTCGGCGGCAGCCTGGTGGCCAACGGCGGACACAATCTGCTGGAGCCGGCAGCCTTGGCCAAACCAGTGATCAGCGGCCCGCACCTGTTCAACTTCCTCGACATCGCCGCGCAATTGCGTGAAGCCGGGGCGTTGGCTGAAGTGGATGATGCCGAAGGGCTGGCGGTGGAAGTGCAGCGCTTGTTCGAGTTGCCGCGCGATGCGCAGCGCATGGCGGAGGCGGGGCTGGCGGTAATGCGCCGCAACCAGGGCGCGTTGCAGCGTTTGCTGGATGGTTTGGGCAGATTGATCAAGTAAAGCAAAAAGATCGCAGCGTGCCGCAGCTCCTGCATTGGAATGTATTTTCCTGTAGGCGCTGCGGCACGCTGCGATCTTTTGTTTTTAAGGCTTAAGGCCGGGCCTTGAGCTGTGCTTCGGCAGCCTTGGCCAGATCCGGCGGGAGGAAATCCTTGTCCGGGTTGTAGTCGGCTTTCAGATAACGCCGCAGATCTTCCAGATCCCCCGGATTCAACGTCCCCGCCGCCTGCTTCAAGCGCAGGTTGTCGAGAATGTAGTCATAACGCGTGTTGTTGTAATTGCGCACCGAGGTGTACAGCTGACGCTGCGCATCGAGCACGTCAACGATGTTGCGCGTACCGACCTGATAACCGATTTCCGTGGCTTCCACTGCGCTCTGGTTGGAAATGATCGACTGACGACGCGCCTGCACCTGCTCGACGTCGGTGTTCACCGCGCGATGAAGGTTGCGGGTGCTTTCGACGATCTGCCGACGCAGCGATTCGCGCTGTTGTTCGCTCTGATTCAGTTGCTCGTACGACTGGCGCACTTGCGAGCTGGTCAGCCCGCCGCTGTAGATCGGGATGTTCAGTTGCAGGCCGACCGTACTCTGTTCGACGTTGCCGTGATAAGGCGTGCCGAACGAGTTCGGGTTGGCAAATCCGAGCGCATCGTTGTCACCCTTTTCGTATTTCGCTACGGCGTCAAGGGTCGGCAAGTGGCCGGATTTACGCTGTTTCAACGTTTCTTCGGCCGAGCTGACGGCGAAGTTACTGGCCAGCAGATTGAGGTTCTGTTTCGCCGCTGTGTCGACCCAGGCCTTGGCGTCGTTCGGCGCTGGCGGCAGGATCGGCAATGTATGAACGATGCCCTGAATCGAGTTGTACTGACGGTTGGTCAGGGTGATCAGCGCTTCGAACGCATCATCAACCTGACGCTGGGCGACAATCCGGTTAGCCCGCGCGGTGTCATAACTGGCTTGCGATTGCAGCACGTCGGTCTTGTCCGACAGGCCGACATCGAAGCGCTCGTTGGACTGATCGAGCTGGCGCTTGAACGCCGCTTCTTCAGCCTTGGTCGAGGCCAGGTTGTCCTGGCTGCGCAGGACGTTGAAGTAATCTTCCGCCGATTGCAGGATCAGGTTCTGTTCGGTCGCCGAGAGTTGCAGCGCAGCTTGCTCGTTGACGTCCTTGGCTGCTTGGTACTGGAACCAGCGATCGGCGCGGAACAACGGTTGGGCGAGGGTCGCCTGATACGAATGGGCGCTGCGGTTGGCCACGGCCGAAGGCTGGTCGATCGAGGTGCGCACGTTGGCGGTCTCGGCACCGCCGGACAGATTCGGCAACAGCCCGGCGCGGGCCTGTGGCACCACTTCTTTCTGTGCGCCGTACTGCGCGCGGGCGGCGGCCAGATCGGCGTTGTTGTCGACCGCCTCCTGATAGACGCTGACCAGATCGGTTTTGGTCGACAAGGGCGCTTCTGCTGCCCAGGCCATTGCGTTGGACGCACAAGACACGGCAACAGCCAGTGAGAGTTTGCGCAGCATGAGGCGATCCCTAGCATTAATATTATGGAAGTAATCCGGGCGCCAAAGGTAAGGCGCAGGCCCCACAGCGTCAAGGCGTGGCGGGGCAAAGCGAGTGTAGTTGCGCATTTGCCTCACAACAATCGGCCAAGCCCCTGTATTTATGCCATTCATCATGGTGATTGCCGCGGTGTTGGCGTTCTTTGCCGGTTGTGTCTAGACTGGCCGGGTTCTTGTCGGGGTGCCTTGCTATGAGGCTGAGATCGAATAATTTCGGATCCCGTTGAACCTGATCAGGTTAGCGCCTGCGTAGGGAACAAGATTTCTCGTCACCCGGCGAGTCCTCTTGTGCTTCGTCCGGGATATTGTTCGACAATCGAACGCTCGACGACGATGCACAGCACCGGTCCTGGTGCGTCCGTGCCTTTCAGGTTCTGCTCCGACAATCCACTGCCTGGATGCTGTCTGGAGAGCCCGTGATGACTACAAAATCAAAAAACGCGATCAACCTGAGTGACTCGGCCAAGGTCGACGAGCAATCGGTCAAGCCGTTCACCCGTTCGCAAAAAGTCTACGTTCAGGGCTCCCGCCCGGACATCCTCGTGCCGATGCGCGAAATCACCCTCGATGTGACGCCGACCGACTTCGGCGGCGAAATCAACGCGCCGGTGACCGTCTACGACACCTCGGGCCCGTACACCGATCCGAACGTGGTGATCGACGTGCGCAAAGGCCTCGCTGATGTGCGTTCGGCGTGGATCGACGACCGTGGCGACACCGAGCGTCTGGCTGGCCTGAGCTCCAACTTCGGCCGCGAGCGCCTCGCCGATCCGGAACTGACCAAACTGCGCTTTGCCCACGTCAACAACCCGCGCCGCGCCAAGGCCGGTGGCAATGTCACGCAGATGCACTACGCGCGTCAGGGCATCATCACGCCCGAGATGGAATTCGTTGCCATCCGCGAAAACATGAAGCTTGAGGTGGCCCGCGCCGCCGGCCTGCTGGACCAGCAACACCCGGGTCACAGCTTCGGCGCCAGCGTGCCGAAAATCATCACCCCTGAATTTGTCCGTGAAGAGATCGCCCGTGGCCGCGCAATCATTCCGGCCAACATCAACCACACCGAACTGGAACCGATGATCATCGGCCGTAACTTCCTGGTGAAGATCAACGGCAATATCGGCAACAGTGCTTTGGGTTCGTCCATCGAAGAAGAAGTGGCGAAACTGACCTGGGGTATTCGCTGGGGCGCGGACAACATCATGGACTTGTCCACCGGCAAACACATTCACGAAACCCGCGAGTGGATCATCCGCAATTCGCCGGTGCCGATCGGCACGGTGCCGATCTACCAGGCGCTGGAAAAAGTCGGCGGCGCGGCCGAAGACCTGACCTGGGAGCTGTTCCGCGACACGCTGATCGAGCAGGCCGAGCAGGGCGTCGACTACTTCACCATTCACGCCGGCGTATTGCTGCGCTACGTGCCGCTGACCGCCAAACGCGTGACCGGTATCGTGTCCCGTGGTGGTTCGATCATGGCCAAGTGGTGCCTGGCGCATCACAAGGAAAACTTCGCCTATACGCATTTCGAAGAAATCTGCGAAATCATGAAAGCCTATGACGTCAGCTTCTCGCTGGGTGATGGCTTGCGTCCGGGGTCGATTGCCGACGCCAACGATGCCGCGCAATTCGGCGAACTGGAAACCTTGGGCGAACTGACCAAGATCGCCTGGAAGCACGACGTGCAAACCATGATCGAAGGCCCGGGCCATGTGCCGATGCAGTTGATCAAAGAGAACATGGACAAGCAGTTGGAGTGCTGCGACGAGGCGCCGTTCTACACCCTCGGCCCACTGACCACCGACATCGCGCCGGGCTACGACCACATCACCTCGGGTATCGGTGCGGCGATGATCGGCTGGTTCGGTTGCGCGATGCTCTGCTACGTGACGCCGAAGGAGCACTTGGGCCTGCCGAACAAGGATGACGTGAAGACCGGGATCATCACCTACAAGATCGCGGCGCATGCGGCGGACTTGGCCAAAGGGCATCCGGGCGCGCAGATTCGCGACAACGCCTTGAGCAAGGCGCGTTTCGAATTCCGTTGGGAAGACCAGTTCAACCTGGGACTTGATCCGGACACCGCGCGTTCGTATCACGATGAAACCCTGCCGAAGGATTCGGCGAAGGTCGCGCACTTCTGTTCGATGTGCGGGCCGAAATTCTGCTCGATGAAGATCACTCAGGAAGTCCGCGAATACGCGGCCAACCAGCGGATCGACGCGGTCGACGTGGACGTCGCCAAGGGCCTGGCAGAACAGGCCGAGCGGTTCAAGAAGGAAGGCAGTCAGCTGTACAAAAAAGTTTGACCCCGTACTGATCGTTCCCACGCTCCGCGTGGGAATGCAGCCCGTGACGCTCCGCGTCACTGGACGCGGAGCGTCCCTAGAGGCATTCCCACGCAGAGCGTGGGAACGATCACACAACAACAAATGTCCCTCTGAGATAACACCCTTGAGCATTCAACCCAGCACCTATTCCCCCGATCTCGTCGTACCCGCCGACAAGCGTGTGTTCGGCGGTCGCGATCTGTTTTCCCTGTGGTTCTCCCTCGGTATCGGCCTGATGGTTTTGCAGACAGGCGCATTACTCGCGCCAGGCCTCGGCCTGTCCGGTTCGCTGCTAGCGATTTTCCTTGGCACGCTGGTCGGCGTACTGTTGCTGGCCGCCGTCGGCGTGATCGGCAGCGACACCGGCCTGTCGTCGATGGCTGCCCTCAAACTCAGCCTCGGCAGCAAAGGCGCGAGCCTGCCGGCGCTGCTCAACCTGCTGCAACTGATCGGTTGGGGCTCTTTCGAAATCATCGTCATGCGCGACGCCGCGAGCCTGCTCGGCACCCGTGCGTTCAGCGAAGGTTCGCTGTGGTCGAACCCGATGTTGTGGACGCTGTTTTTCGGCGCCCTGGCGACTCTGCTTGCGGTCAGCGGGCCGTTGACCTTCGTGCGACAGATCCTGCGCAAGTGGGGCATCTGGCTGCTGCTGGCGGCGTGCCTCTGGCTGACCTGGAACCTGTTCGCCAAAGCCGATCTGGCCGATCTCTGGTCGCGCGCCGGTGACGGTTCGATGCCGTTCGCCGTGGGCTTCGACATCGCTATTGCGATGCCGTTGTCGTGGCTGCCGCTGATCGCCGATTACTCACGATTCGGCAAGCGTGCGAAGAACGTTTTCGGTGGCACGGCGGTCGGTTTCTTTATCGGTAACTTCTGGCTGATGAGCCTCGGCGTCGCCTACACCCTGGCCTTCGCGCCGAGCGGTGAAGTCAACGCGTTGCTGCTGGCACTCGCCGGCGCCGGACTGGGCATTCCTTTGCTGCTGATTCTGCTCGATGAGTCGGAAAACGCCTTCGCCGATATTCACTCGGCGGCGGTGTCCAGCGGGATTCTGTTGCGCCTGAAAGTCGAGCATCTGGCCTTGGCCATCGGCGTGATCTGCACGCTGATCGCACTGCTGGCGCCGTTGGCGCAGTACCAGAACTTCCTGCTGTTGATCGGTTCGGTGTTTGCGCCGCTGTTCGGCGTGGTGCTGGTGGATCACTTCATCCTGCGCAAGCGCAGTGCTCAGGTCGCGTCAGCCGCGTTGCGCTGGCCGGCGTTGTTGGCGTGGCTGGGTGGCGTGAGCACCTACCATTTGCTGGCGAATCTGTATCCGGATGTCGGCGCAACCCTGCCGGCGCTGGTGCTGGCAGGGCTGTTGCAGCTAGTGCTCGGTCGGGCCTTCAGTTACGGCCGGGAAACAGCTCAGGCTTGAGAATGCCGTTCAGGCGCGGGTAAGGAATCTTCAGTTCGACGTGGCCCAGCGCGTAAGGCGCAATGGTGCTCACGTCGTACTTGAGGATCACGCCGCCATAGGTCAGCGCCACGTTCGGGGTTTTCACGAACGGCCAGCTCTTCACAAAGTCCGCTTCCTGATCGAGCTTGGTGCTGATCAACCAACTGTTGTGCGCCACCTGCGCTGCCTTCCAGAACGCCTCTTCCTGACCCGGCACGAGCATGTCGGACAGGTTCAGTACTTTGTGCTGCTGGCGCGAATAGTTGATGAAACCGCGACCCGGGGTGCCATGCGCACCGCCAGTGTCGAGGTAGCTCGACACCTCGATGATCACCAAGCCGTCATGCTGCTCGCGTACTTTCGCCTGCAGGTAGCTGCTGTTGCGCGGACCGGCACTGGCCAGAAACTGCTCGCGATAGGCCGCCAGGGTTGGCGCCACCGGGGCGTTCTTCTCGGTGCGGGTCATTTGCAGCAGGCGTTTTTCGATAATGCCGTCCAGCGCAGGTTCGGCCGGGAAGCGCAGGGTGTCGATGTTCACCAGCGGGCAATCAGGGTTGGAACAACCGGGTTTCAGGGTTTCCGATGCATCGCGGGTGGTTTCCAGCGGCGTGCGGTAATTGGGCTGGAACAGGCTGGCGCACGCGCCCAGAGTCAGGGCGATGGCGGCCACGGAGGCAATTTTGAAAAGCGACATGGGCGTCCTTTCGAAAGCAGGGGAAGGCAAAAAGATATCCGCTTCGACTCTCGCAGAAGCAGTCAGTTCGCCACTAAGCTAATTAGAGTGGGTTTCGCCTCCACCGTCCATCCCGCTGACGGTAAAGGGGCTGCATCAAACCGTTCGGGCGCGTTAGGATGGCGCGAAGTCGAGGTTGCCAGTGACACAAAGCAACCTCGTAATGGATCTGCAGTAAAGAGGATGCTCATGACTGATTTTGCCAACGCCATTCCGACCACCGTCGACGTCGTGCGGCGCGAACGCTGCTACGAGGGTTTTTATAAACTCGACCGTTTGCACCTGCGCCATGAATTGTTCGCCGGTGGCATGAGCCGCGAGATCAACCGTGAAGTCTTTGTCCGTCACGATGCCGTGTGCATGCTGCCCTACGATCCGCAGCGCGACGAAGTGGTGCTGATCGAGCAGTTTCGCGTTGGCGCCATGGGCAAGACCGACAACCCGTGGCTGGTCGAACTGGTCGCTGGTCTGATCGACAAGGATGAACAACCGGAAGAAGTTGCTCACCGCGAGGCGCAGGAGGAAGCTGGGCTGGACATCAAGGCCCTGTGGCCGATGACCCAATATTTCCCGTCGCCGGGCGGCAGCAACGAGTTCGTGCATTTGTATCTGGGGCGTTGCAGCACCGAAGGCGTTGGCGGCCTGCATGGCCTGGAAGAAGAGGCAGAAGATATCCGCGTCACGGTCTGGGCCTTTGAAGATGCCTTGCAGGCCGTCCGTGACGGACGCATTGCCAATGCGGCGAGCATCATCGCTTTGCAGTGGCTGGCGCTGAACCGCGCCGAAGTGAGGGGGTTATGGTTGTAAACAAGTTGCGCGATCGCTATCGAGTCGACCTCGTGGGGCTGCAAGCCGCCTGCGAGGCCAACTACGCGCGCCTGATGCGACTGCTGCCGGACATGCGCAACGAGCCCGAAGCGCGGCGCATCGCCGTGACTCAGGGCGAGCAGATGCTCGGCGTGCTGGCCCTCGAAGTGCTGCAAACCTGTCCGTACACCACCACTTTGCAAGTGCGTCAGGAACACAGCCTGCCATGGCTGCCGGTGCCGCAACTGGAAGTGCAGGTTTATCACGATGCGCGCATGGCCGAAGTGGTCAGCGCCGAACATGCACGACGCTTTCGCGGCATCTATCCTTACCCGAATGCGGCGATGCATCAGCCGGATGAAAAGGCTCAGCTCAATCTGTTCCTGGGGGAATGGTTGAGTCACTGTCTGGCGCTGGGGCATGAGTACGAAGTCGTACGCTAGTTGTGAACTGCGTCCGGTTCGCCGGTTTCCTCTTTGCCTGATCCCCCAGCATAATTGCGGCACTTGATCGATTCCGTGCTTTTGCCTTGGGAGAGCGCCTTGCCGAGCGTATCCACGTTGACCCCCGCCGATACGGCGCTGCTGGTGCAGTTGTCCGACAGCCATCTGTTCGCTGAAGCGGACGGCTCGCTGCTGGGCATGAACACTCGCGAAAGCCTGCAAAAGGTCATCGAGTTGGTGCTGGGGCAACAGCCGCAGATCGATCTGATTCTGGCCACTGGCGATATTTCGCAGGACGGCACGCTGGAGTCGTATCAGCAGTTTCGCCAGATGAGTGCGCAGATCGCTGCGCCGGCGCGGTGGATTCCTGGCAATCACGACGAGCCGCTGATCATGGCCCAGGCCGCTGTGCAAAGTGCATTGCTGGAATCGGTAGTCGATATCGGCAATTGGCGGGTGACTCTTTTAGATTCGGCTGTACCCGGCTCGGTGCCGGGTTTCTTGCAGGACGATCAATTGCAGCTGCTGGCCCGTTCGCTGAGCGAAGCGCCGGAGCGTCATCATCTGGTGTGCTTTCACCATCATCCGGTGTCGATCGGTTGCGCGTGGATGGAGCCGATTGGTTTGCGCAATCCTGAGGCGTTTTTCGAAGTGCTGGATCGGTTTCCACAGGCCCGGGCGGTGTTGTGGGGGCATGTGCATCAGGAGATTGATCGCCAGCGCAATGGCGTGCGCTTGATGGCTTCGCCGTCGACGTGCATTCAGTTTGAGCCGGGCAGTGAAGACTTCAAGGTGGGCGAGCAGGCGCCGGGGTATCGCTGGTTGCGGTTGTTGCCGGATGGCCGCTTGGAAACCGGTGTCGAACGCGTCACCGGATTCGCCTTCACCGTCGATTACGGATCCGAAGGCTACTGATCGAATCAAAAGCCCCTCACCCCAGCCCTCTCCCAGAGGGAGAGGGGGCCGACCGAGGTGTCTTTCGCTATCCATCGACCTGAAGCAGCGTTGTCGATTATGGATTCACAGCAAAGCGTTCAGGTCGATGTAGTTTGCAAATATCCCCCATTCAGTCCCCTCTCCCTCCGGGAGAGGGCTAGGGTGAGGGGCTTTCTCCCTGTAAACTCCGCTATCTTTCGCCGACACCCAGGGAGCTCAAATGTCCGGTTCGATCCTCTATATCCACGGTTTCAACAGCGCCCCTGCCTCGAAAAAGGCCTGTCAACTGGTGACGGTGATGGAGCAACTGGGTTTGAGCGATCAATTGCGTGTTCCGGCCCTGCATCACCATCCGCGCGAAGCCATCGGTCAGTTGGAGCAAGCGATTGCCGAACTGGGCCGGCCGCTGCTGGTGGGAAGCTCCCTCGGCGGCTACTATGCGACTCACCTGGCCGAGCGCCATGGCCTGAAAGCCCTGCTGGTCAACCCGGCGGTCAGCCCGCACCGGATGTTCGACGGCTATCTGGGCACACAGAAAAACCTGTATACCGATGAAACCTGGGAATTGACCCACGACCACGTCACGGCGCTGGCCGAACTGGAAGTGCCGGCGCCTCAGGATGCCCCGCGTTATCAGGTGTGGTTGCAGACCGGCGATGAAACACTGGACTATCGCCTCGCCCAGCAGTATTACCGGGCCTGTGCCTTGCGCATTCAGGCCGGCGGCGACCACAGTTTTCAGGGTTTTGCCGGGCAATTGCCGGCGTTGCTGAGTTTTGCCGGCATTGGCGCCGATTTGTATCAGGCCATCGATTTCACCGCACTGTGAGCGATGGTCCCATGAATTCTTTTTTCACCGAACACTGACGACGAGACCTTATGGCCACTCCCAGCGCTAGCTCTTATAACGCCGACGCCATCGAAGTCCTCTCGGGCCTCGACCCGGTGCGCAAACGCCCCGGCATGTACACCGACACCAGTCGGCCGAACCACCTCGCCCAGGAAGTCATCGACAACAGTGTCGACGAAGCCCTGGCCGGCCACGCCAAATCCGTGCAGGTCATCCTCCACGCCGACCACTCGCTGGAAGTCAGCGACGACGGCCGTGGCATGCCGGTCGACATCCACCCGGAAGAGGGCGTGTCGGGCGTCGAACTGATCCTCACCAAGCTGCATGCCGGTGGCAAGTTTTCCAACAAGAACTACCAGTTCTCCGGCGGTCTGCACGGCGTGGGTATTTCCGTGGTCAACGCCTTGTCGACCGAAGTCCGTGTGCGCGTCAAGCGTGACGGCAACGAATACCAGATGACCTTCGCCGACGGCTACAAAGCCACCGAGCTGGAAGTCGTCGGCGCCGTCGGCAAGCGCAATACCGGCACCAGCGTGTACTTCGCGCCGGATCCGAAATACTTCGACTCACCAAAATTCTCCATCAGTCGCCTCAAGCACGTGCTCAAGGCCAAGGCCGTTTTGTGCCCGGGGCTGCTGGTCAGCTTCGAAGACAAAGGCACCGGCGAGAAAGTCGAGTGGCATTACGAAGACGGCCTGCGCTCCTATCTGGTCGATGCGGTCAGCGAGTTCGAACGCCTGCCGGACGAGCCGTTCTGCGGCGCTTTCGCCGGTAACAAAGAAGCGGTCGACTGGGCGCTGCTGTGGCTGCCGGAAGGTGGCGACGCGGTGCAGGAAAGCTACGTCAACCTGATCCCGACGGCGCAGGGCGGTACCCACGTCAACGGTTTGCGTCAGGGCCTGCTCGATGCCATGCGCGAGTTTTGCGAATTCCGCAGCCTGCTGCCGCGCGGTGTGAAGCTGGCGCCGGAAGATGTCTGGGAGCGCATCGCGTTCGTCCTGTCGATGAAAATGCAGGAGCCGCAATTCTCCGGCCAGACCAAAGAGCGTCTGTCATCGCGTGAAGCGGCGGCGTTTGTCTCCGGTGTGGTCAAGGACGCCTTCAGCCTGTGGCTCAACGCCAACCCGGAAACCGGTCTGGCGCTGGCTGAACTGGCGATCAACAACGCCGGTCGTCGCCTCAAGGCCAGCAAAAAGGTCGAGCGCAAACGCGTCACTCAGGGCCCTGCGTTGCCGGGTAAGCTGGCGGACTGCGCCGGGCAGGACCCGATGCGTTCCGAGCTGTTCCTGGTGGAAGGTGATTCCGCCGGCGGTTCCGCCAAGCAAGCGCGGGACAAGGAATTCCAGGCAATCCTGCCGTTGCGCGGCAAGATCCTCAACACCTGGGAAGTCGACGGCAGCGAAGTGCTGGCCAGTCAGGAAGTGCACAACATCGCCGTGGCCATCGGTGTCGATCCGGGCGCGGCGGACATGAGCCAACTGCGTTACGGCAAGATCTGCATCCTTGCCGACGCCGACTCCGACGGACTGCACATCGCAACCTTGCTGTGCGCGTTGTTCGTCCAGCATTTCCGCCCGCTGGTGGATGCCGGTCACGTCTATGTGGCGATGCCGCCGCTGTACCGCATCGACCTCGGCAAAGAGATCTACTACGCCCTCGACGAAGCCGAGCGTGACGGCATTCTCGATCGTCTGGTCGCCGAGAAGAAACGCGGCAAACCCCAGGTCACCCGATTCAAAGGTCTGGGTGAAATGAACCCGCCGCAGCTGCGTGAAACCACCATGGACCCGAACACTCGGCGTCTGGTGCAACTGACGCTGGGCGAAGACTTCGCCGAAACCGCGGAAATGATGGACATGCTGCTGGCGAAGAAACGCGCCGGTGACCGCAAGACCTGGCTCGAATCCAAAGGCAACCTCGCCGAGGTGCTGGCCTGATGCGGTTTGGCTGGGCCTTCGCGGGTGCCTTGCTGCTGAGTGCGATGACTGTGTCGGCCGAGCCGTTACAGGAGTTGCGCCTGCTTTCCGAACACCCGGTCGATGGCATGCGCGGTGGCAACCTGTCGGGGCTGGCGCTGTGCGGCAACGAGTTATGGACGGTGTCCGACCGTGATGACGAGCAGATCTACCGGCTTAAAACCGCTGATCAGGTGTGGCAAGCGGAAACCGTGCACATCGACGTGCCGCCGGTGCCGGACAGCGGCTTGCCGTGGGGATTGAGTTCGCGCACCTGGGCGGCGTCGTTCATCCGTGGCGGTGATCTGGATTTCGAAGGCATCACCTGCGACAGCGCCGGCAACCGCTACATCGTCAGCGAGGCCCATGCGGCCGTATTGCAAGTGCCGCCACAAGGCCCGGCGTCGTGGCTGAAAATCTCGCCGATGCTGGTGAAAGAAGCCCGCGCCAGTGGCATGTTGCTGCACTTCAACGCGTTGTTCGAAGGGCTGGCGATCAACCCGGCGGGCGATCAGTTATGGCTGGCCGCCGAGCGTGAACGCCGTGGCCTGCTGAAGATCAAGCGTCAGCAAACGGTCTGGGATTGTGACGGCGCCTGCGTACTGCTCAGCGAGGCTGGCGTCGAGATGCAGCCGCCGCAGTTTCCCAAGGCGCGCGCCGTGACCCGCGATTTCGCCGACCTGTCGCTGTTCAACGGCAAGCTGTTTACCCTTGAGCGCAACGCGTTTCAGATCTGCCGCCGCGATGCGCTGACCGCCAAAGTCGAACAATGCTGGTCGTACGCCGAAGATGCCTTGCAGCCACAGCGCCTTTATTCACAAGCCTACGGCTTGGCGGAAGCGCTGGTGGTGGATGCGCAAGGAGCGTGGATCGGTCTGGACAACAACGATGGCGTCCGCGCCGACGGCGAAAAACGCCCGATCGTCTGGCGCTTTGCCGCACCTGACGGTGGCTGGAGCGCCAAGCCATGAGCCAGCAACCGCCGGGCAAGCGCGCCGGTCGGGTGCTGATGATTCTGGCGTGGTGCGCGGCGCTGTTTCTCGCGACGCGGTTCTTTGGGCAGTGGGAACAGCGCCAGCAAAATCCGAATGTGGTGGTCACGTCCGAACAGGGCGAAGGTTTTATCGAAGTGAAGCTGGCCGGCAACGCCCAAGGGCATTTTGTCGCCAGCGGTCAGATCAACGGTGAGCCGGTGGAGTTCATGCTCGACACCGGTGCGACCGATGTGGCGATCCCGGCGGATCTGGCCAAGCGTTTGAAGCTGGAAGAAGGTTTCGGTGTGACCCTGAGCACGGCCAACGGCCTGAGCCAGGGTTACCGGACCAAAATCGACCGCCTGCAACTGGGCGACATCGTGCTGCGGGATGTTCGCGCACTGGTGGCGCCGGGGCTGCATGGTGATCAGGTGTTGCTCGGTATGAGCGCCCTGAACAAACTTGAATTTACTCAGCGCGGTGGCACCATGCTGCTGCGCCAGACAACGAACCGATGAGGCCTGCATGAGCAACCCCCTTGATCTCAGCCTGGACGGTGTAGAACGCCGCTCGTTGGCCGACTTCACCGAAAGTGCCTACCTCAATTACTCCATGTACGTGATCATGGACCGTGCCCTGCCGCATATCGGCGACGGCCTGAAACCGGTACAGCGTCGCATCATTTATGCGATGAGCGAGTTGGGGCTGGACGCCGATTCCAAGCACAAGAAATCGGCGCGTACCGTCGGTGACGTGCTCGGCAAGTTCCACCCGCACGGCGACTCGGCGTGCTACGAAGCGATGGTGCTGATGGCCCAGCCGTTCAGCTATCGCTACACGCTGGTGGACGGCCAGGGCAACTGGGGTGCGCCGGACGATCCGAAGTCCTTCGCCGCCATGCGTTACACCGAAGCACGCCTGTCGCGGTATTCCGAAGTGCTGCTCAGCGAACTGGGCCAGGGCACTGCCGACTGGGGCCCGAACTTCGACGGCACCTTACAAGAGCCGCTGGTGCTGCCGGCACGCCTGCCGAACATCCTGCTCAACGGCACCACCGGCATCGCCGTGGGCATGGCCACCGACGTGCCGCCGCACAACCTGCGTGAAGTCGCCACCGCGTGCGTGCGTCTGCTTGATGAGCCGAAAGCCACGGTCGAGCAGCTCTGTGAACACATTCAAGGCCCGGACTATCCGACCGAAGCGGAAATCATCACGCCGCGCGCCGACCTGTTGAAAATGTACGAAACCGGCAAGGGTTCGGTGCGCATGCGCGCCGTGTACCACGTCGAGGACGGCGACATCATCGTCACCGCGCTGCCGCACCAGGTTTCCGGTGCAAAAGTGTTGGAGCAGATCGCCGCGTTGATGCAGGCGAAACCGTCGAAAGCCCCGCAGATTGCTGACCTGCGCGATGAATCCGACCACGAAAACCCGTGCCGCATCGTGATCATTCCGGTCAACAGCCGCGTCGATCACGAAGCGCTGATGCAGCACCTGTTCGCCAGCACCGAGCTGGAGTCGACCTACCGAGTCAACGTCAACATCATCGGTCTGGACGGCAAACCGCAGCTGAAAAACCTGCGCGCGCTGCTGGTCGAATGGCTGGAATTTCGCGTGCAGACCGTGCGTCGCCGCCTGCAATTCCGCCTCGACAAGGTCGAGCGACGTCTGCACCTGTTGGACGGTTTGTTGATTGCCTACCTCAACCTCGATGAAGTGATCCACATCATCCGTACCGAGGAACACCCGAAAGCCAAGCTGATCGAGCGTTTCGCCCTCAGCGAGATTCAGGCCGACTACATCCTCGATACCCGTCTGCGTCAGTTGGCGCGCCTGGAAGAGATGAAGCTGCGCGACGAGCAGGACGAACTGCTCAAGGAACAAGCCAAGCTGCAAGCCCTGCTGGGCAGCGAAGCCAAGTTGAAGAAGCTGGTGCGCACCGAGCTGATCAAAGACGCCGAAACCTATGGCGACGACCGCCGTTCGCCAATCGTCGAGCGTACCGAAGCCAAAGCGTTGACCGAACACGATCTGCTGCCGAACGAGAAAGTCACCGTCGTACTCTCGGAAAAAGGCTGGATCCGTTCCGCCAAAGGCCACGAGATCGACGCCACCGGCCTATCGTACAAGGCGGGCGACGGCTTCAAGACTTCGGCGGCGGGGCGTTCCAACCAGTCTGCTGTGGTGATTGACTCCACTGGCCGCAGCTATTCGGTTGCCGCGCATACCTTGCCGTCGGCCCGTGGTCAGGGCGAACCGTTGACCGGCCGTCTGACACCGCCACCGGGCGCGACCTTCGAATGCGTGCTGATGCCGGAAGATGATGCGTTGTATGTGATTGCCTCCGACGCCGGTTACGGTTTCGTGGTCAAAGGCGAAGACCTGCAAGCCAAGAACAAGGCCGGTAAAGCCCTGTTGAGCCTGCCGAACAACGCCAAAGTGATCGCGCCGCGTCCGGTGGCCGATCGTGAGCAGAACTGGCTGGCCTCGGTGACGACCGAAGGTCGCCTGCTGATCTTCAAAATCAGCGATCTGCCACAATTAGGGAAGGGCAAAGGCAACAAGATCATCGGTATTTCCGGTGAACGTGTGGCCAGTCGCGAAGAATATGTCACGGACATCGCCGTGCTTCCGGAAGGCGCCACGTTGGTGCTGCAGGCCGGAAAACGGACCCTGTCGCTGAAGGCCGATGACCTCGAACACTACAAAGGTGAGCGTGGACGTCGTGGCAATAAGCTGCCGAGGGGCTTCCAGCGGGTCGATGCGCTGCTCGTCGAAAACCTCAATTAAGCGTCCTAGAGCGCTCGATCTACGATTTAACGCGTAGATCGACGCTTTGGCGCTGGAGTCGGAACGCATATTCACGGATGATATGGCCTTTCCAAGCGCCGGCGTGGCCGAGCGTTCTTCATATTTATTGAGTATTTTCACTGTGGTCAGCCTTGTGGCGGCCACCTGGACGGGATGATGACTGCTCTGCGCCCCCTTATTTTCCTGCTCGCCGGCGTTTTGGGCCTGGCGGGTTGCAGCGTTCACCAGCCGGTGTCGCTGTATCAACTGGACAGCGGAAGTCCGGTTCAGCCTGCGCAAAGCGCGGGCATGGCCGTTTTGTTGGGCCCGGTAGTCGTAGCCGATTACCTGCAACGTGAGACTTTGCTGCAACGTCAACCGGATGGCAGTCTGCAAGCGGCGACCGACGGTCGTTGGGCGGGTAGCCTTTCGTCGGATATCGATCAGTTGTTGATGCGCCAGGTCGCGGGCCATCTGGACAGCCAGCGTGTGGTGCTGGCACCGGCCACCAGCGGGTTCACCCCGGATGTGCAGGTGTTATTGACTATTACGCGTCTGGATTCCGGTGAGAAACAACCGGCGATTCTTGATGCGCAGTGGCGTCTGATCGACCGTCGTGGTCAGGTGCGCGATAACCGCATCGTTCATCTGCAGGAGCTGCATGCCGGCAGTACGGCTTCGCAGGTTCAGGCCCAGGGCATTTTGCTGCAGCGTCTGGCCGAGCAGTTGTCGGTAGCGCTCAAGCCGTTGGCCAATCAGCCTCCGGTGGCCGAGGCACCGCGTAAGTCGGCACCGAAGCCAGCAGCGCCGGCGGCGGAAGCCGAGAAGCAGCCGAAGATTCCAATGGCATCGCCGATTCGGACTGACATGGAAGTGTTCCGCTTCTAAGTCTGGACCGAGTCAGAACAGAGCCCGCCTTGTGCGGGCTTTGTTGTGTCTGGGGTTTGTGGGGAAGATCAAAAGCCCCTCACCCCAGCCCTCTCCCAGAGGGAGAGGGAGCCGACCGTGGTGTCTGGAGTTATACATCGACCTGAAAGAGATTGGCGATTATGGATTCGGTAGAGCAGGGACTGACCGAGGGGTCTGGCGCTATACATCGACCTGAAAGATCCTGGCGATTATGGATTCGGTAGCGCAGGAGCGACCGAGGTGCCTGCGTCATGCGTCGACCTGAAAGAGCTTGGCGATTCTGGATTCACAGCAGGGCGCTCAAGTCGGTGTAGCTCCAGAATATCCCCCAATCGGTTCCCTCTCCCTCTGGGAGAGGGCTAGGGTGAGGGGCTTTTCAGTCATCCACAAAAAAGCCCGCAGACAATCACTCGTTTGCGGGCTTTTGTGTTTCTGGCTTAAGGCTTAAGCCCGGCGCTCATGCATCCGCGCCAGTTGCCGCTCAAGCATCGACGGATAAGGCTCCATCAACCGCTCCACACAGCAAGCACCCTCAGGGCTGGCGATCGGACGGATCCGTGCACGCTGACGGATCAGCGCATCGTCACTGATCTTGCGCTCAACCAGCAGCAGGTTGCGGCTGTGCTGCGACAAGGCCAGGGCATCCTGCGCCGAGTCGGTCAGCAACAGATCAATCTGGCTCAGACCGAACAACTCATCGCCCAATGTCAGGCCCAATTGCAATTGCAGAGTAATGCCGCTGTCCGCGACCTCAATCTGCAACTGATGACCCAGCGCTCGCAGCAACTCGCCGCAGCAGATCGCGTTGGTCAGGTAGTCATCGCCGCTGTCTTCGGTGTGGAACAGCATCAGTGTGCTGCCGTCGTTCAGGGTTTCGATTTCGCCCTGATACAACGAAGCAGCCTGATCGAGGCAGTCACGATAACGCTCCTGCAACTCTTCCAGACGTGTCCGTGGCAAGCGGCGCAGTTGCTCCTGTGAACCCAGTTGCACGGCCAGCACGGCGGTGTGCTGCGGCACGCTTGGAGACGGCTGGCGAACGACGGGTTGCGGCACGACATTGAGCGACTCGTCGCGCAGGTCGGCGAATGCGTCATCGTCATCATCGTCTTCGACGGTACTGACCAGATGCCGCGGTGCAGGCTTCTGTGCGGCCATCGGACGGGTTTCGTCGAAACTCGGATCACGCAAGTTGCGCACCTCGAATTCCGGCTCGTCTTCTTCGTCCTCGAACTCAGGCTCCGGTTCTGGTGCAGGCTCCGGTGCGTAGTTGGCGTGCAGCTGACGTGCCAGATCGCCGATTTCATCCTGACGATCGATGCCCGGCGTGTGCTCGTCGATGCGGCGTAACCAGACGCGCAATTGCAGCAGCGGCGTTGACAGGTAGCGACCCATGCGCAGGCTCAGGGCCAGTGACAGCGCCAACAGGATCCCGCTGAGAATGCCCATGCTTTGCAGGCTGATGGTCATCGGCTGCTGGAACTGATCCATGTCGAGGCTGATGCGCAGTTGCCCGGCAGTCACGTCCTGGAAAGTGATCTTGCTCTCGTACATGCCTTCGGCTTCGCCCAGCAGGCTGTGCTTGGGCCGCTGACCCGACTCGGCGAGGATGCGGTTATCCACGCTGTAGATCGCCGCGTGGGCCACCAGTTTGTTCTTGGTCAGGTTGTTGAGCAGCACGTTGAGGCTGAGAATGTCGTTGGACACTAACAGCTCAGTGGCAGAGGTCGCGGTCTGCGTGGTCAGGCTTTCGCCCAGCGCATCGGCCTGCTGGTGCATGGCCTGCTTGAATTGCAAACCCATCACGCCGGCATAGATCACCAGGGCCAGAGCGACCAGGATCACGTTATGGCTGGCAATGCGCAATGCAATCGGTACACGGCGGTGGCGCAGTGCACGGAAGATCAGCAGGAAGAAGTTATCGGTTTTAACTGGCGTGGGCCGGTTCACTGAGCTCGGCTCTTTTGTCCGTGAAGTTGACGCGCAGTATAGCGACAGGCCCTAGACCGGCAAAGCGCTCGCGGTGCCCGATGGTCACTGAAAGTGGGTAGAATGCGGTTTTTTTCCAGTTGCGGGGGTGCGCGTTGCGCGAAATCGTCCTGATTAACATCACGGGAGTCGACCGTCCGGGTCTGACTGCGGCCATTACCGGCGTTCTGGCACAAGGTGGTGTGAACATTCTCGACATCGGTCAGGCGGTGATCCACGACACCCTGTCGTTCGGCATCCTGGTTGAAATTCCCGATTCCGAGCAAGGCAAGTCCGTGCTCAAGGACATCCTGTTCAAGGGCTACGAGCTCGACCAGCAGGTGCGGTTCACCCCGGTGTCCGAAGAGGATTACCAGCAGTGGGTGGGCAATCAGGGCAAGAAGCGCCACATCGTTACCCTGCTGACCCGCAAAGTGACCGCCGGCCAATTGCAGGCGGTCAGTTCGATTACTGCCAAATACGGCTTGAACATCGATCACATCGACCGTCTGTCGGGTCGCATGCCGCTGGATACACCGGCCGACAAAGGCAAGGGCTGCATCGAGTTCTCCGTGCGTGGCGAAGCGGCCGATCCGCAGGCGCTGCGTGCCGAATTCCTCAGCGTCGCTCAGGAACTGAACGTTGACATCGCCTTCCAGGAAGATTCGCTGTTCCGTCGTAACCGTCGTCTGGCGGTGTTCGACATGGACTCGACGCTGATCGAGGCCGAAGTTATCGACGAACTGGCCAAGGCTGCCGGCGTGGGTGATCAGGTTTCCGAGATCACTGAACGGGCCATGGCCGGTGAACTGGATTTCCGTGCCAGTTTCAAAGAGCGTCTGGCCTTGCTCAAAGGTCTGGATGTCAGTGTGCTGGATTCGATCGGTGCTTCACTGCGCCTGACCGAGGGCGCCGAAACGCTGTTCGCCGAGCTCAAGCGTCTGGGCTACAAGACCGCGATCCTCTCCGGCGGCTTCACCTATTTCGCCAAGCAATTGCAGGCCAAACTCGGCATCGACTATGTGTTCGCCAACGAACTGGAAGTGGTCGACGGCAAGTGCACCGGCGTGGCGATCGAGCCGATTGTCGATGCGCAGCGCAAGGCTGATCTGTTGAAAGAGCTGGCACACAAGGAAGGTTTGCGTCTGGAGCAGACCATCGCGGTCGGCGACGGCGCGAATGACCTGCCGATGCTGGCGATTGCCGGGTTGGGCGTGGCGTTCCGCGCCAAGCCGCTGGTCAAGCAATCGGCGAAGCAGGCGATCTCGACGTTGGGTCTGGATGGCGTGTTGTATCTGCTGGGCTTCCGCGATCGTGACGGGCAGCTCTGAGATCTTTATCGCCTGACTTGGCCTCTTCGCGAGCAGGCTCGCTCCCACAGTTGAAATGCATTCCAATGTGGGAGCGAGCCTGCTCGCGAAGGTAGCGCCGCCGATCCATCGGCGGGCACTTAAAGCGATTTCCACAACGAATCAAAGTCCTCCTCGCTCGCGCCATTTTGCGCGGCCTCCAGCGAGCGGTAAGCAAACTGATTGAAGCTGTGCGTACTTGCCACTCGCCGATCCAGCCCGGCGCGGTGTTCTTCGCCCTGAGTGTTGATCAGCACTTTATTGCCTTCTTGAAACGGCAAGCGCGGCGCCAGCAAGGTTGCCGGCACATCGATCGCACTGATCTCCGGCAGTAGCAACCCGCGCAAATACTGGCTGTGATCGTCCCGCGAACGCACCAGTTGCAGGCCGCACGGCTGAGCGTGCGGTGCCACCAGTTCAATGCCCATTTGCGTGCCGCCGCCGCACACCTGACGTATCCAGCGAATCACCGCAATGCTCCAGCCCAGACTGACACTGTCCTGAACCCCGAGCATTTCGCCGGCCTGCAATTCGGCGGGCACTTCGTTTGGCCACGCCAGGCAATAACCGCCGGGGCTGTGATTGATCACCGGCAAGGCATAGGTCGGATAGTGCGGCGAAGCATCGGCGCTGCTTTCGTCTTCGACGAGGTGGTCGTACTGGATTTCTTCGTAAGGCAAAAACTGCTCATTGTTTTGCGGTGCTGCGTCGAAAGCCTGGCTCCAGCTGTCCTTTTCACCCTTGGCCACGGCGTTGCTGAAATTCGCTGCGCGGGCGCCGGGATGTTTCAGCATGTCGCTGAAACTGCGCTCGCCGCCGAGGTAGAAGTGCAGGGCGCTCATGCCGACGCACACGGTCAGATTGCCCTGGCCCACGGTGCGCTGAAAACTGCGTTCGGCGGCCTGGCCCCATGCGGCATGCAAGTGTTGCAAAGTGTCGAAGCTGAGTCCGGTCGGGACCGACAAGGGTGTCGACGTGTCCTGGTGCAGCAAATGCGCTTCGATGGCATTCACCAACGGTTGTGGATCGAAGCCAAGCAATCCGGCCTGTTGCTCCCTGCGAAACATGTTGCGGTAACGCGGCCCGGCGTCGATTTGTGCGCTGACCGCAAGCAGACCATCGTCCGGGCGAGCGGGATGCAGCTTGAGCAGGGCGCTCCATGGCTCGAGCACTTCCGCGAGGCGGGCGATCTGGTTCTGCCGCAGTTGATTGCAGCGAGCGCTGCCCAGCAGCAGGGCGGCGATATAAGTCTGTTCCAGGCTCAATTCGGTGGTCAGGCTGGCCAGATCGTCGTGCACACGGCGGTGTTGCAGTTGTAATTCAGCGGCGCTGCGATACAGCTGATGCAGTTCGAGCCATAGATGCTCCGGCGGCGAGCTATACAGCTGCGTGGCACGCAGCAGCTGACCTTTGAGAGCATGGGCGGCCCGTTGCAGGGCCGTGCTGACCAATCCCGCGCGGTCCTTGCTGAACTTCGGCGCAATCCGCAGCACGATCTGTTTGTAGCCGATGGCCAGATGACTTTGCAGCGCTTGGCACAGATTGCTGATTTTGCGCGAACGCTCGTCGAGCATGATCGCCTGATGCAAGAAGTGGCGCTCCAAGTGCTGGCAGACGAAATACACTTCGGGGCGCAGCAGCTCAAGCAGATTGAGGCGGTTGTCGCTGGGCGTGAGCAACAGGTTGACTTCGCCCATGGCTTGATAAAGCAGGCGGGCGGTTTCGCCGATGCTGGCTTTCGGCAGGCCGGCGATCCAGCGCTTGAGATCACGCGGCGTAGCTTCACAAAACGACAGACGCGGTTGTGTGGGATTCGGGGCGTGCAGGTGTGGCTGGAATCGAGGCTCACTCATGCCGTGACAAGCTCCGGCGGCGAATTGGGCAATGCCCGAAACTCTAGCAGCTGTGGCCTGTTTCGCCGGGTTCTGTGAGGTTTTTTACCGTTTGTCTGCTGGCTCGTTGCCATGCCGCAGCCGCTACTAGGCTCTCAGTCGTGCGATCGGATACGCACGGTCGTACGGCCTGCCGCAAACGTCGTGCAGGTCTCTTGTAACTTCAAGGAGATGAGGTTCATGTCTAAATACGTAGTGGCAAATCAGTGGGGCGGTAGTTCGGCACCTTGGCATCCGGGCGGAGACTGGGTGCTGGGTGGGCGGGACAACCAGAACGTCGTGGCAATCGACATCAAGTCGCGCGATGACGGCAAAACGTTCACCGGCACCATGACCTACGCCGGGGAAGGTCCCATTGGCTTCAAGGCGCAACGCACCGGTCAGAACCAGTACAACGTCGAGAATCAGTGGGGTGGCAACGATGCTCCCTGGCATCCGGGCGGCAAGTGGGTGATTGGCGGCCGGGACAATCAGAACGTTGTCGAGCTGAGCGTCACGTCCAGTGATGGAGGAAAAAACCTCAGTGGCACCAATACCTATGTCAACGAAGGCCCGATCGGCTTCCGTGGGCAGATAGAGTAACGGCACCACCGAGTCGTATCCGCCCTTTCGCAGACGTGCGAACGGGCGGATCAGTGGCACACAGCATTCAGGCGTTTGGCAGTGCCAGGCCTTGGCCCATCTGTACTGGCGAACCCGCCACCAGTTCTTCAGCCCATTTCACCTGATCCGGCCCGAACAGCACGATCGCGGTCGAACCCAGCTTGAAGCGACCCAGTTCAGCGCCTTTTTCCAGATGGATCGGCGCACGGGCGGCTTCGTCGTAGCGGAAGGTTTTCAGCTCGCGCTTCGGCGGCGTGACCAGACCGGCCCACACGGTTTCGATCGAAGCGACGATCATTGCGCCCACCAGCACCACCGCCATTGGCCCGCGCTCAGTGTCGAAGATGCACGCCACACGCTCGTTGCGGGCGAACAGTTCCGGCACGTTTTCAGCGGTGGTCTGATTCACGGAGAAAATACGGCCCGGGATGTAGACCATTTCGCGCAGGGTGCCGGCCAGCGGCATGTGCACGCGGTGGTAGTCCTTCGGCGACAGGTAGATGGTGGCGAAGTCGCCGCCCATGAACGGCGCCGCGTTGGCCGCATCACCGCCGAGCAGCTCCAGCACGCTGAAGCTGTGACCCTTGGCCTGGAATACGCGACCGTGTTCGATCGGGCCGAGTTGGCTGACTGCGCCGTCGGCCGGGCTGAGGATCGCGCCCGGGGTTTCGTCCAGTGGACGCGCGCCGTCTTTCAGAGCACGGGTGAAGAACGCGTTGAAGTGCTCGTAAGCGGTCAGGTCTTCGACCAGCGCTTGCGACATATCGACCTGGTAGCGCTTGGCGAACCATTGGGTGAAGGCATTCTTGAACCAGCGCACGCGACACTCGGCAACGCAGCCAGCCAGGCGCGACAGCAGGTGATGTGGCAGCAGGTACTGGCTGAGGATAAACAGACGCTCTTTCATTAGTTGTCCTTAAAAACCTTAAATCTCGACTGGCGTGTCAGGGTGGTTGCCCCATTCGCCCCAGGAACCGGCGTAGCCCTTGACCCGCGGATAACCGAGGGACTTGGCCACCAGATAAGTGAAGCCCGACCGGTGATGGGTCTGGCAGTGGGTAATGATTTCTTTGTCCTTGGTGATCCCGAGGTCGTCGAGGATCTGCGGCATGTCTGTGCGAATACGCAGCTGACGGGCCTTGTCCATGCCGGCGGTCCATTCGAAATTGACCGCGCCGGGGATGTGCCCGGCCTTGGCAGCCAGGACTTTCTCGCCGGAATACTCCAGCGGCCCGCGCGCATCCCAGATTGCCAGATCGGCAGCACCGAGACGGCTTTGCAGGTATTCGCGTGTGGCAGTCGGCTCGTCGTGCAAAGTCAACGGCAGTGGGCCACCGACGGCTGCTGGCACTTGGATCGACATTGGCATGCCATCTGCCAGCCATGCTGGCAGACCACCGTCAATATAGTGGTACTTGTCGTGACCAATCACGTCGAGCAGCCAGATGAAACGCCCGGCCCAGCCGCCGCCCTCATCATCGTAAACAACGTAGACCGCGTCTTTGCGATGGCCCAGTTCACCGAACAACGCTTCCAGATCGGCTTTCGCCGGCAGCAGGCCCGGCGCTGGCGGCTGGCCGAGCTGGGTGCGTTTCGGGTCGACAAAGCGTGCGCCGGGGAGATGACCCTCGGTGTAGCGGGCAGCGCTGGTCAGATCCACCAGAATCAGCTCTTTAGACTCAAGCCGAGGCAGCAGGTCGCTCGGCTCGATGACGAGCGGCAAGCCAGAGAAGTCAGACATGTGAGGTCTCCAGAGCACAAAGGGGAGGATTGTAGCGCAGCCTCATCGACCACGGCTGCTAAAGCTGTGCAGGGCTTTTTCGATGCACTGCGCGGTTTTGCCAAAGGCTTGCACGGTGATGTCGGCGAACGGCCCGCCGCCCTGATCGGCAACCACAATCATGATCACCCGGCCATTGTTGACCAGTGAACGCAGAAACAGGTGTTCGCCACGAAACAGCGTGCGCAGGCTGGCTGGCAGCAGCGCGGAGAACTGCGCGTTGTTGTCCGGGGTAATGCGCACCTGCGCCTGTTGTGCCAGCAGCCGTTGCAGAACGCTGCTCTGGCTGACGACAAAATTCAGCGCCGCCGCTTCTTTTGGCAGGCCGGCAGTTTGATTCACGCGCAGATTGGACTGCGTGCGATCGGCCATCAGGATCATCACTCGACGCATGCCGCTGGCGACCAGCGCATCGCGAGCGGCGACGGTCAGGCTCATCGCGTTGGTGAAGCGGCTCGGTTCGGCGAGCAGTTCGGCGCACTGCTTGCGCCACTGGCCGAGGTCTTCAGCGGTGGGCGCGGCGGCAGGCAACAGGCCGGCCGGCAAACGACGGGTGCCCCACGGCCACAGCAGCGAAACGGCTGGGTGCCACAGATCCGGCATCGCGTGATGGCGGGCACTGTTGGCGGCTTGCTGGTGCAGTTGTTGCTGCACCTCGTCCATCGAGATTTGCAGATAAAGGCTGGTCAGGTACTGCCAGCGTTCGCTGTGCGGACTGTCCCAGGCCTGTTGCGCCGACAACGCCAGCCCGTTGGCCAGCAGCACGGTGTTGGCCGGCTGGTTGAGCCAGCGGCGCAGGGTCGGATCATCGTCGAGGCGGTTTTGCTGGCGCAGCGGGTGTTCGCTGTCACGGGCGATGCGCAGCACTTTGACCAGCTCGCGCTGTTCACTGAGTAGCAGTTTATAGCCCTGTTGCACCCAGATCGGCAGATGCCAGGTTTGCACCATCGCTTCAGCGATTTTCAGCAGGCGCACGCCGAACAATTGCTTTTCGACCACTCGCGCCGATTCGCCTTTGTGGATAACTCGCAATTCCCACTCTTCGAGCAACTGTGGATAGGTCAGCGCCAGTGGCCACAGCGGCGACAGAAACAACAGACTCCCCCAATGAATGTCCTGCCACAGCCGCGCCAGGCGACTGGCGAAAAAACCGTTGGCCTGTTGCGTCGCGTGCTGACTGATCATTTGCAACTGGCGCAGGGCCTTGGGGATTTGCATCTGCGGTTCGGCGGGCAGCCGCGCGAGCAATTCTTCGGTGCGGGCGAGGCCGAGGCGATTGATTGCCACCTCAAGGTTTTCCGCTGGCGTGGCCATGGTGCCGTGGGTGTGACGATTCGCCTCACGGATGATGCTCAAGGCCAGCGCCGGGCTGTCCTGCATCAGGTCGGCGATGTCTCGCAGCGAGCTGCGATTGTCGCGGATCGCCCGACAGACTTTGTCGTGAGCCTCTTGCGGCACGGGCAGCCGGACGCTGTCGAGCAGCTTGACCCAGCCGTCGAGCGTGGTCGGTTTTGCGTGTGGGACGTTCGTTTCATTAGCCATGTCTGGACGGGATCTTCACTGACTGTAGACGTGCCCGGCATGGGCTAAATTGGCTTTTCGCCTGAACTGGCTATAGTCTGGCGCAGTTTTGCCGATAAGTAGAAGAAGAGATTTTTTAACTTCCGAATATGACCTTGAACCCGACTTAAGTAAGTACTTTCTACCTATGGCTAAAATTATCGGCATCATCGTCGTATTCGCGAGCGTGCTCGGCGGATACGTGCTCTCCCACGGCAAGATTGCCGCCCTGATCCAGCCTTTCGAGGTGATGATCATCGGTGGTGCGGCACTCGGTGCATTCCTGCAGGCCAACCCTGGCTATATGACGATGCACGTGCTCAAGAAATCCCTGAGCATGTTCAGTTCGCGCTTCAGCCACACGTTCTATCTGGAAGTGCTCGGGCTGATCTACGAGATCCTCAACAAGAGCCGCCGTGAAGGCATGATGGCCATCGAAGGCGACATTGAAGATGCCGCCGCGAGCCCGATCTTCGCCAAGTACCCGGCCGTGCTCAAAGACGAGCGCATGACCGCGTTCATCTGCGATTACCTGCGCATCATGTCGTCCGGCAACATGGCGCCGCACGAGCTGGAAGGCTTGTTCGACATGGAACTGTACAGCCTGAAAGAAGACCTTGAGCATCCATCTCATGCGGTGAACGGCATCGCTGATGCCATGCCCGGTTTCGGTATCGTCGCGGCGGTACTCGGTATCGTGGTGACCATGGCCTCGCTGGGTGAAGGCGATCAGAAGTCCATCGGTCTGCACGTGGGTGCGGCACTGGTCGGTACCTTCTTCGGTATTCTCGCGGCGTACGGTTTCTTCGGCCCATTGGCGCATTCCCTGGCTCATGACGCCAAGGAAGAGCTGAACGTCTACGAAGCCATCAAGGCCTCGCTGGTGGCTTCGGCTTCCGGCATGCCGCCTTCGCTGGCGGTCGAGTTCGGTCGCAAGGTGCTGTACCCGGCCCACCGTCCAAGCTTCGCCGAGCTGGAACAAGCGGTTCGCGGTCGCTAAGTCATGGAAAATAATCAGCCGATTATCATCAAGCGCGTCAAGCGCATAGCCGGCGGGCATCACGGCGGGGCGTGGAAAATCGCCTTCGCCGACTTCGCCACGGCGATGATGGCGTTCTTCCTGGTGTTGTGGCTGTTGTCCACGGCAACGCCGGAGCAGAAGATCGCTATCGCCGGTTACTTCAAAGACCCGGTCGGCTTCTCCGAAAGCGGTACGCCGTACATCATCGACCTGGGCGGTACGCCGACCCTTGCGCCGGAAAACACCCTCAACCCGGAAGTGAAGTCTCAGCCGCAGCCCGACAAGGTCACGGTCGACACCGAGCAGGTTGAAGGCATGGCCGAGCAGGTCGAGAAGGAGCGTCTGGAACTGCTCCTGCAAGAACTGCAGAACAAGGTCGACGAGAACCCGCAACTGCAGAAGTTCAAGGACCAGATCCTCTTCGAGATCACCCCGAACGGCTTGCGTATCCAGATCATGGACGCCGAGAACCGGCCGATGTTCGACTCCGGTTCTGCACGCCTGAAGCCGTATTTCGAAGACATCCTGCTGGCCATGGCCGACACCATCAAAGCGGTGCCGAACAAGATCAGCATCAGCGGCCACACCGATGCCAAGCCTTATATCGGTACCGGTGATTACGGTAACTGGGAGTTGTCGGCCAACCGTGCCAACGCTGCCCGTCGTGCCCTGGTTGCCGGTAGCTATCCGGATGCGCAAGTGGCGCGGGTCGTCGGTTATGCCTCGTCGGCGCTGTTCGACAAGGAAAACCCGTTCAACCCGGTCAACCGCCGCATCGACATTGTGGTGTTGACCAAAAAAGCCCAGGCGGCCATCGAAGGTTCGCAAGGTGCCGATCCGGCGAAACCGGCGGATCAAGGTCAGAACGGCGCCGCTCCGGCGACGCCGGTTGACCCGAATGCACTGCCGGCGGACCAGCAACCGGTACCGGCGCACGAACTGCGCGAGCGCCTGAACCTGTTCGACGACGCTGCGCCGAAACCGGCCGAGCCGGGGAGTGCGGCGCCAGCGCCTGCTCCCCCAGCCACTGCCCCGGCGCCCGCGCCGAAGCAGTGACGCAGAAAAAGCCACGGTCACCGTGGCTTTTTTGTATCTGCCTGCGTCGCAATGACCAGTCGCAGTTTTCGCAATCACGGAAGATCAGTTAATGGAAAGACTCAAAGCCTATTTTCAACGGCATGGCAACGCACCCTTCAAATTTGGCGAGGGGCGGGTCAGTGGCTATATTTCCGCCACCCTCGGCCTGTTGAGCCTGCTGGCAGTGTTCTGCTTTCTGTTTCCCGAGTGGCTGACCACGGCCGAGCTGCGCAAGGTCTATGACGAGCAGTTCGCGCGCACCACGCTGTTGCTCGGTCTGGTGCTGTCATTCAGCCTCGGCACCCTGAATATCCTGCTCAACAAACGTAAACGCCTGGGAATTACCGGTCTGGTTGCATCGGGGTTGGCAGTGTTCCTCGGTGGCACCAATGTCCAGGTCAGCTCGATCGGACAGACACCTTACTCGCTCGGCCTGGACTGGTTTGTGCTGGCACTGCTGGTGTCGGCCATCGTGTTCATTCCTCTGGAGAAGCTCTACTCCAAGGACCCCGAGCAAAACATCCTGCGCCCGCACTGGCGCACCGACCTGACCTACTTCTTCGTCAGCCACATGCTGGTGCAATTCATCCTGATCTTCATCACCGCCTCTTCGAGTTACATTGCCGGTTGGGCGATGTCGCCGAGCTTGCAGACCAGCGTGCAAAGCCTGCCGTTGCTGGTGCAGTTCCTCCTCGCGGTGCTGGTGGCCGATCTCGGCCAGTACTGGCTGCACCGGCTCTATCACGTGGTGCCATTTCTGTGGCGTATCCACGCGGTGCATCACTCCAGCACGCACATGGACTGGCTCGCGGGTTCCCGCGTGCACTTCATCGAAATCCTGCTGACCCGCACCGGTGTGCTGGTGCCGTTGATGTTATTGGGCTTCGCGCCGCAAGCGTTGAATGCCTATGTGATTCTGGTCGGCGTCCAGGCAGTACTGGCCCACGCCAACGTGCGGATCAACGGCGGCTGGCTGAACTACCTGATCGTGCTGCCGCGCTACCACCATTGGCACCACGCCCGGCACAAGGATTACATCTACAAGAACTACGCGATCCACACGCCGCTGGTGGACATGCTGTTCGGTACGTTCAAGCTGCCGCCGAAGGAATGGCCGGTGCGTTATGGCGTGTTTGGCAAGGAGCTGCCGGGCGGAATTGTGCGTCAGCACCTGTATGCGTTTCAGAAACCTGAGCCGAAAATGGTTGTGCCAAAACCGCCCGCCAGCGTTTGAGGCAAAAAAAAGCCGCGAGATGATCGCGGCTTTTTTGTGTCTGGCTACTCAGTAGCCGTTCTCCGGCAAACTGGCGATGATCGAGCGATAGCTGTTCATCCGCTGCTGCTGGATGCGCCCGTCTTCGAGTGCCTTGAGCAACGCACAGCCCGGTTCGCGATCATGCTTGCAGTCGCGGAAGCGGCAAGTGCCGAGCAAGTCATCGAACTCGATGAAGCCGGCTTCGACATCGGCACGGCTGACGTGGCCGAGGCCGAATTCACGGATACCCGGGGAGTCGATCAGTTCGCCGCCGCCGGGGAAGTGGAACAGGCGCGCGGTGGTCGTCGTGTGCGTGCCCTGGCCGGACAGCTCGGACAACGGCCCGACGCGGGTTTCGACTTCAGGCAGCAAGCTGTTGACCAGCGACGACTTGCCGACACCGGACTGGCCGACGAACACGCTGATGCGCCCGTCGAGCTGCTGTTGCAGTTGCTCCATGCCATTGCCGTGGTGCGCCGAGACTTCCAGCACCGGGTAACCCAGCGTGCGATACACCGCCAGCAGCGCATTGAGCGCCGGGGCGTTTTGCTCGTCGATCAGGTCGAACTTGTTCAGCAGCAGCAACGGACGGATGCCGGCGTGTTCGGCGGCTACAAGGTAGCGGTCGATCAGGTTGGCATGCGGCTCGGGCAGGGGGGCAAAAACGATGACGATCATGTCGACGTTGGCCGCGACCGGTTTGAGCTGACCACGGCTGTCCGGGCGGCACAGTTCGGTGGTGCGCGGCAGTTGCGCGACAATCACACCGATGCCCTGGTTGCCGGCACGCCAGACGACGGTGTCGCCGGTGACCAGCGCGGGCAGGTTGGCGCGTAAGTGGCAACGGAAGACCTGGCCGGCCTGATCACCGTCAACAGCTTCGACCTCGACCTGTACACCGAAGTGGGCGATCACCAGGCCGGTTTGTTCCGGGCCCAGGTCGCCGCCCTCAAGGGCTTCGACAGCCGAGGACTCGCGTTTGGCGGCGCGTGCAGCGCGTTCGCCCTGAATCTTTTCGATGCGCCAGTTTTGACGACGATTGAGTTGGCGTTTGGCCATGGGTGTTCCGTCTGAAGAATGCAGCGATTAGGTAAAACGGCCGCGAGTTTAGCACGCCCGGCCACCGGCCTAGGCTAAACTGCGCAGCATTGCCTAGGAGCCGAAATATGCAAAACCCGCAGAACCTGATCTGGATCGACCTGGAAATGACCGGTCTGGATCCGGAAAACGACGTCATCATCGAGATGGCCACCATCGTCACCGACAGTGATCTGAACACGTTGGCCGAAGGTCCGGTGATCGCCATCCACCACAGCGACGAAGTGCTTGCGCGTATGGACGAGTGGAACACCCGCACACACGGCAATTCCGGCCTGACCCAGCGCGTGCGCGACAGCCGCATCAGCATGGTCGAGGCAGAAGCGGAAACCATCGCCTTCCTGGAAAAGTGGGTGCCGAAGGGCAAATCGCCGATCTGCGGCAACAGCATTTGCCAGGATCGTCGCTTCCTTTATACGCATATGAAGTCGCTGGAAAGCTACTTCCACTACCGCAACCTCGACGTCTCCACGCTCAAGGAGCTGGCCGCGCGCTGGGCGCCGGACGTGCGCGACAGCTTCAAGAAGGGCAGCACGCACCTGGCGCTGGATGACATCCGGGAGTCGATCGCCGAGCTGCAGCACTACCGTAAGCATTTCATCAAGTTCTAATGCCTGGCGATGGGGGCGTGCATTGCAATTGCCCCCTTTTGGTGCCGCACTGAAATGGCTAGACTGCGCGCCTTCCTGCCTGGATCGCCACCATGTTGCTGATGCTCTATCTGATTGCCATCACCGCTGAAGCCATGACAGGCGCGTTGTCTGCCGGCCGTCGCGGCATGGACTGGTTTGGCGTGGTGCTGATTGCCTGCGTCACGGCGTTGGGTGGCGGTTCGGTCCGTGATGTACTGCTCGGGCACTACCCGCTGACGTGGGTCAAGCACCCGGAATACCTGGTGCTGACTTCGGTTGCGGCAATGTTCACCGTGTTCACCGCGCGCTGGATGCGCCACCTGCGTTCGCTGTTCCTGGTGCTCGACGCCGTCGGTCTGGTGGCATTCACCCTGATCGGTTGCATGACCGCGCTGGAAATGGGCCACGGCATGCTGGTGGCGTCGGTCAGCGGCGTGATCACCGGGGTATTCGGCGGTATTCTGCGCGATATCTTCTGCAACGATATTCCGTTGATCTTTCGGCGCGAACTTTATGCGAGTGTCTCGTTTGCTGCGGCGTGGTGCTACATGCTGTGTCTTTATCTGAATGTACCCGGTGAGCAAGCCATTTTGATCACTCTGTTTGGCGGATTTCTGTTGCGTCTGCTGGCGATTCGTTTTCATTGGGAAATGCCCAAGTTTGTTTATAACGACGAGCATTGATATTCAGGTGTGGCTTGGCATGAATTAGTGTCGTGGCTCCACGTCTGCAGGCGTGCGTGCATGTTTCTTACATTTTTGCTTTTTGCTTTCTTTGCCCTGCATGTTATTTATTTTGACGGCATCAAGTTGGATGTCGACTCTCTGAAGTAACATAACGACAAAAGGAAGTGCGTCATGAGTGATATCACGGAAGAAACACACGTTCACCCGGGGCCTGTTGGCGTTTTTGAAAGCCTTACCGTGTTCAACGTGAAATTTGACGCTGCTGAAAGTACACGAAGCAAAGAACTGTTCGGTAATGGCCGTATGCAAGTCAAGGTTCAGGTCCTGGTCGCCGGAGCCGACGCCAACGGCAATGCGGTTCATGTGCCGTCCGAAGTGATGGACAGTATCAAGTTGATTCACTACATCAGCGGCCAGACCCTGAGCAATGGCTGGCACGCCAGCAGCGAGCAAGGCCGGTTCACGCTGGAGTCGCACTCCGCCGTCAATACCGTGCTCGATGCCGATGACGACGATTCCGTTCATCCACAAGTGCGCACCTTCTGGGTATCGTCGTCCGGTGCGGGAGACACCCGGATTGCCGCTCGTCTGACAGTGAACCACCAAGTCATTCGCAGCAATGGCACAACCCTTTCCAGTGTCCACGACAGCAGTGTGACCTTGAGTGCAAAGGAACCCATCGCTTACTCCATTGACAGTTTCAGATGGCAGTCGGTCCGGCGTGGGAATGAAGAGCCAGGGAATCGAATCCGAAACTATTATCTTGGGCTGTATCCGCAAGGCGGACAGCAAATCAAACTGGTGGACTGGGTTTCGGAAGGTGGTCGCGGCAGTCGCCTGTTTGCCAAAGGCAATAAGCTGCGAAAGCATAAAACCAATCACCTTCAAGGTATGTTTGTTCTTCCCGAACAAACAACGCAGGAAGTGTGGTTGCCATACGACGGTCAAGCGCTCTCCGATGTCCTCAGTTTCGGTATCAATGGCTGGTTGTACTTGTCAACGAAGAAGAAAGGTTATTCTGTAAAGGTCAATGACAGAGATGGTGAGTTGACCGCAGTGCAGTCTCTGTCCGAGTACTCGACGATTGAGCCGGAGAGCAAGGATGGCGAAATGTTTCATTTCCAGGCGATCGATCAATATGGCACCGAGCATAAGCTGGCCATTCGTACCAACTTTGAAATGCGCGACTTTTCCTTGGAGCGTGGATAAGTTCAGCGCTGCAAGAATAAGTTGTTGGAAGCGGTAAATATATATGCCGTTTCAGGTGGTGTGGGTCTGTAAACTGTGACTTCAATGATGTTGATTGATTGCAGTTTACTTAACAGACAAACGGCTGCTGGCTCCGTAGTGCTGCGGAGCCAGCACCCCACCACTCAAGGATGAGTATCAATGGTTGGCAAACCACCCCGCAAACCTGTGACCGGCCCTTTGAAAAAGCCGGATCTCGACGCTGACGGCTCGGGACGGGCACTGAACAACAAAATCACCCAGTCACCGCAACCGCACTTTGCCGAGACCCGGCCTCCAACGATCAGGCCAGCCCCTGCGCTTGTGGATTCGGTTAATCCGGAGCAGGCGATCAGCATCAATCCGATGAACTCCATTGTCGATGAAGTCACCCAGGCCGCTGCCGGAGAGGCGCTCGCAGGTTTCCAGACCCCGGCGCCGGCAAGTCCAATGAAAGCCGACTCTCGGGGTGTGTGGATATTCAAGCGGCGCGAATATGTCGCTGTTGCCGATGGTCAATTTGTTCAGGTGGTCACCGATCCTGAAAGCGGCCTGTTCAGGGCTACACATTCCCGAGAGCTCAAACCCTCCGGCCCTTTGCTGGGAAAGAATGACCAAGGCCGGTTCTGGCACCCTCTGAACAGCGATGTCGTCACCTTCCCTGATTCAATGTCAGTACAAACTGCACAGATTTTTCGTCGGATGGGTCGCTCCGTGGCGCAATTCGCCGACGCCACGGTTGCACGCATGCTGGCGGTGAGCGGAGTTGATGAGTTACTTCTGCACAATGTGCTCGTCAATGATCGTCCTGTACCTTTTTTGCTGGAGGACACCATCAGGCGATTTGAGCTTGATCAGAAGATTCAGGCAGAGGAGCGCTGGCTACCGCATGAGCGCTTCACGCGGTTCAAAGACCTTGAAGACGCGTTCGAAACCGACTGTGATCAAAACACTCTGCGGATGCGCCGGGTGTTTCCGAATCTGCCGAAAACGGCCGCGCAAGCAATATGGCGCAATACCAGCGCTACCGAGCGTTTGCATATGCATAACCAACCGGGTATGCCACCGCGAGTGGCGAAAGAGGCAGTGCTGGCGCTGCGAGAAATTCGTCTTGCCAGGGCGTGTGAAGGTATTTATCTAGAGGCGCTTTCCAATCCGGACAGTGATCGATTAGCGCTGCACATGATGGGTAATCTTGCGAATTGGCCGCGGCAGATGCCTATCGAGATTCGCCAGAGGACCGTAGCCGGGAATGTTCTGAGCGCTGTAGGCGATGTTCGATCGCCGGTTCGCCACGTACTGATTCGTCAGGATGATGGCTATGTCATCCAAAGCAGCGAGGTCTCATCACCTCAGGAATCGATGAATCTGTATTCGACAGTCTGGTGCTTGTTACTGCCCGGGCATCGACAATTGCTCGGTGTGACAGACGGCGGCGGTGCGGCGCTGCAACAGTTGATCCGTGCACAGCCATTGCCGCCACGCCAAACCGTTAGCGCATTGGTGGGGTTCGCACCGCTGCCGGCTACTGTCGATCCTGCCCGCGCGCAATACAGGCAAGCAGGGCAGTTGCGGGGTGGTGGCGACAGTGGCCCGGAATTGACAAAGTCCGTCGTAGACCGTGTACGTGACCTTTATCCGGACCTTTCGGATGAGGAGGTGATGAGGGTTATCAATGAACGTTTGAAAAGTGATCCGTCCGGCATCTTGAATCGCCTGGAAAAAGAATTTGCGACGCTGTGTGATGAATTGGCCTTATGGAGTGCTGACGGGCTCTCAGCTCATTCGCAGTTGTCGGGACCGGAGAGCGCGTCGACACCCGCCGAACAACGCCAGGCTCGCGAGCAGTTCAGCGCGAAGTTGCAAGATATATGGCAGCGCAAGTCGGTTTCGAAATGGGGCGAGGGAGCCGATCATTTTTCTCACTATGTCGATTTTTCGGGTGAGTTACCAAGGTTGTCCACCCGATTTGAGCATGTAACAGAGTTGATATTGACCGCCAATCAGCCGGGCGCACGGCTAGGTGCGTTTCTTGACAGCTTTCCCAATATTCAATATCTGGGGGTCTTTGGCATAAAAGTGGAGGAGTTCCCGTCAGGAATATTTCAAATGCGCCAGTTAAGCGAACTCACGCTGGACGGGTGCTCGCTGAAACTATCCGAGGTCACAGTTGAAGGATTGTCCAGAATAGAAACGCTTACCCGGTTGAATCTGGCAAACAACCCTCTGACAGTTGCTCCGCATGTAGGCTACATGGCAGGTTTAACCGGATTGATGCTGAACAACGCAAATCTTTCCAGCGTTCCTTCAGGCATGGATACGCTCAGGAAACTGGCTGTCGTGGCATTGCATGATAATAATATTTCTGACGTGGGATATGACGTGTTCGAGATTCCGGATACACAGGATCTGTTCGTTGGCTTAGTGAATAATCCGCTGAGTGATGCATCAAGGCAACGGATTAGCCAGTATCTTGAAAGCGCCAGTATGGATCGAAAGGTGGACATCCAGACGGAGGATATGGTTTCAGAGTCTGACTCCGACAGTGAGTCCTCAGAGAGCGGATTTTCGACACGTTCAGACAGTGACTGAATGTTGGTGAAAGTAACGACTCCTTTGTTTGACTAACATAACCAGACAAGAAATAAACTGCTTGAAGGCTCCCCCTTCTGATGATGTCAAGTTTAGGCGGGAAGGGGAGCGCTCATTGAGCGCTGGAACCAAAGGGCTAGGAAGAACAGTCGGCATTATAAAGTCTAGGTTTTTTGAAAATATTAGTATTTATGTGGGGTGTTCACGGGGGTGTTAAAATATGACCACCTCATAATTTGTCGAATGTCGCAGCTGTTTTTATTTAAATCGAGCCTCAATACTTTGCTGAGTCCTTAAGGGCGAAATCCATTAATCAGCAAGGTATTCTTAAATGTTAGATGATCAAGTTGGTATTTCCCGTATCGAGGTAAAACTCGACGCCACAAGGTCTGGCCAGCACAAACTGCTTTATGCCAACGGGCGCATGCAGGTGCGTGTGTTGGTGCTGCTGCACGGGATCGATAACAATGGCGACGGCGCATCGCTGTATGGGCATCCCGCCTTGCAATCACTGCGGTTGATTGCCTATAACGGCGCGCGGCCTCTGGAGGGTGACTGGAGTGTATCGCTGCAGGAAAATCGTTACGCTCATGAAATGTCGGGTGGTGCACCGCGGGTTGCCGAAGTTCCACGTGCCACGCACAACCGGATAAGTGATGACTCTGATCCGGTGCAGATTTTTCAGTTTTGGGTTTCGGCCACCCGGCCCGGGATCATGGAAGTGGCCGCCGAAGTTCTCATGGATGGGGTGTTATTGCGAAGTAACGGAATCGGCTTCGACAGCAGCGTTACGCTCGAGGCCGTTCCGCCAAAAAAATATTCGCTGAAGGACTTTACGTTCAACGAATATGGTACGAAACAGCAGAGGCTGCAATATGACTGGGTTCAACGTCATCACCTCGGGCTGCACGCGGAGGGCAGGCAGATTCACCTGCTCGACTGGTACAGCAGTGAAGTGAAACTTGACCCTTATGATTCCGAGGATGCCGTGCAGGTCTATGCCTCCGGAAACATTCCTGGTACCCAGGACGGGCGCAGAAACTTTTACGGCTACATGGCACCCATCTACGGGCTGAAAGCATCCTTTCGCAGCCCTCTCGGTATTATGATCGTGCCGATCAATAACGTGCCCGGACAGTTGACGTTTATTCAATATACTTCCGCCGACCTGCAAGTAGGGCGGGAAAGCGAAGGTTCATTTGAGTTTGCAGTAATCGATGAGTTTGGTTCGGAACACAGGCTTTGTATCGACGGTGATAAAGAACATCGCGTATTTATACTGGGAGCGTCCAGGCGGTCAATGAAACAGCTGGTCTGATTTCATGATGTGGTCAGCGGGGTTTTTTGCTGTCCCACTTGACCTGCCAATATCTATCTGGAAATAAGGACGCTTTTCAATGGAAAGTCATTCATCTTCCGCTGTTCATTCAAACGCTTTCAACTTCGGTGAGTTTGTTTCCGGAGGCGTTGATCCGCGCACGGGCATGTATACATGCTCCTTTTCGTTGGGACCGTTGCACTCGGCGGATCTCAATGGTCCTGAACTTGCACTTTCAATGGGCTTCAATCCGCTCAACCAGGCGGACTCCGGTTTTGGCATTGGCTGGTCTTTGACCCTGACAAATTACGACCTGCGCAGCAAAGTCATGACATTGTCCAACGGTGAGCGTTACAAGGCTGTCGAGACGTCTACCGGTCTGAAGTTCAAGGAAATGAAACTGCAAACGGCAAAGGTGTCGGTCACTGGAGCAGGGCGCTATGAAGTTCGATACAAGGATGGTCGGCGTGAGCTGCTCAAAGTCCTGGCGGGCACTCAAGTCGCCGTAGCGGAAAAAATAATCGCGGCGAACGGTGTGAGCATCGCGTTGAAGCACGAGTTGTTCAACCAGTTTCCCAGATTGAGCGAGGTCCGTGACGCCAAACGATGCCTGTTGAAAATCACACGCAATGCAGGTCAGGTCACATTGACCCGGCATCCCGATACCTCCTCCAGTTCCGCCTACAAGTTGATCTTGAAGAACGCTCGGGTAACGGCAATCGAGCTTCCGGTCGGTAAAGGTTGGGAGCTGGAGTATGAGGTCATCGATGACGCCAGCTATTTGCACCGCGTCGTCAATCCATTGCGTGGCGTAGAAATCATTCGCTACAAACGCCAAGGTCATAGTTTCGTAAATGGCGCGGAACAGACATTGCCGTTTGTTATCGCTCACGATATCTATCCTGGGCGCGGCCAACCCAGACTCTGCAAGACCTACACCTACTCCGACCATAACTTCCTTGGACAGGGCCTGCTCCCGGCCAAGGATAATGACCTGGATCCCCTTTATCTGGCGCCCGGCCACTATGTCTACACCTCGGACGAGCAGTTGTTACTCAGCGGCAAAGTCCATACGCGTATTAAACGCACCTACAACAAATTCCATCTGTTGGTGGCTGAGGTTACAACCTGTGGCGACGCCCAGATCGCCACCGCGACCGAGTATCACTGCTCCGTCACCAAGCCTTTCAATGAGCAGCTGGCTCAGTTCCGCATGCCGAAAGTCCATACGGTGACTCACCTCGATCGGCGCACCCAACAGCAGCGTGTAGAAACCACCGTCACCGAGTTCGATGGCGAAGGCAATTTGCTCAAGCACATTGAGCCAAGTGGGGTAACGACTTCGACGGAATTTTATCCGGTAGGTGGTGGAGACAATTGCCCAGAGGATCCGCTGGGTTTCTCCAGGTTCCCGAAAAAAAGAACGGTTACCGCTGCCGCGTCGGGTGGGGCTTCGACTGTCACGTACTACGACTATGCCCTGCATCCCGCGCTGGAAGGAGCGGAACTGGCCTGCGTGTTACCGGTTGGGGAACGTTTTTTCGAAGTGGTGGAAGCTGTTGAGGTCTTACGTTCGAAAACCGAACGCAGTTATCTGAACTTGCCAAAGGACCCACTCAAGCACGGGGCCACGAAGGAGCAAAGCATCATTCTGAATGATAAAAAAACCGCTATCGAATTTTCCTATGAGCTTGAGGGCGACAGGTTGCGGGTCAAATCCAGCACGCGCGGGTTTGACGATGCGCTGCAGACCCGTGAGAAAGTGCTTTCGACGCTGACCGGATTACAGATGTCAGAGGTCGGTGTCGATGGCGAGCGCATCGAACATGAATACGATGCCATCGGCCGGGCAGTGCGTAAAACGGTGGCTTCCGGGACTTCCTACGCCGCCTCGACCAGGTGGGCCTATCTGGCCGCCAGTAAACAGCAGCCGGCCACAATGGTGACCACCGATCCCGTCGGCGGTGAGCAACGAGTGAACTATGACGGTCTGGAGCGGGTGATCACCGTTCAGGAAAAGGACTGCGACCATCCCGACAAGGACGGTCTCATTCAGACGCGCACGCTTTATTCTGCCCTGCATGATTCGGTTGGTCACACGGTGAAAGTGACGCTGACCGATTGGCGTGATGGCAAGCCTTATCCGGTCAGCACCCGCTACGAATTCGATTCCTGGGGCCAGGTCAGCAAGACGCTGCATGCCGATGGGCGTATCGAACACAGCGAGGCGAATCCGGTCCTTCGCCAGCAAACCCATTGGCTCCAGGGGATGGGCAAGACACTCACCCTCGTCAATGACTTCGGTAAACCGCTCAGCGTCGAGCGCTTCAATCTGAAGAGCAAGAGTCTGGGCAAAACCGTTTACACCTATGACGGGTACGGGCGCACAACCAGCGAGACAGATCCTGTCGGCAATACCACTCGATATGAGTACGACGTTTTTGACCGGATAATTCGCACTGTCTTGCCTGACGCCAGTGCGGTCGTGACCGACTACGCCGAGCACAGCGATGAAGGGTTGCCAACCGGCATCAAGGTCGGTGAAAAAGTGTTGGGGCAGCAAACGTATGACGGTTTGAGTCGTTTGACACAAAGTACCGTGGGCGGGCGAAAGTCCGAGGCGGGTTATGAAGCGGGCTTCACTCAGCCACAGTGGTACAAGAGTGCTGATGGCAAAAAAACCGAATTCACCTATTTGCGCGATTTGGGCGGTTTACTGACTGAGCGCAAGGCAGGAGAGTTGGTCACCACTCTGAGTTATGACCCCGTCAGTGGCAATCCCTTGACCTGTACCGAAAATGGCAGGGAACGCAGTTTTACCTATTACCCTTCCGGGCGCCGCAAATCCGAAACGACGATCTTCGGCGCGATCACGAAAGCAACGACCAGTACCTGGTCCCTGCAGGGGCGACCGATCACCCATGTCGATGTACTCGGCTCCGAAAGCAGATGCGAATACGATGAGCACGGCCGCCTGCTATCGACCATGCAGGGGGCGCTGAAAACCGAATTCCACTACAACGTCCAGACAGGTTTGCCGGATTGGACGAAAACCGAAGACACATCGATCAAGCGTCAGATGATCACCCGGTTTGCCTATGACGATATCGGTCGTGAAACCCGACGTACTTTCGAGGTTCAGGGCCAGCCTGACCAGACGCTGGAATCGACTTACACGCTTGCTGGCAAACTGGCGCAGAAAGTCTCCAGGCGTGGCACGCAACTATTGCGCGATGAGCAGTTCACCTACGATGTGCGCGGGCGTCTGACCCAGTACGACTGTACCGGCACCCAAAAGCCCCGTGATCCGTACGGCAAGGAAATTGTCCAGCAGACGTTCACCTTCGATGCGCTGGATAACATGCTTACCGTGCAGACCAAGTTCCCGCTGGGCGTGAATCTGACCACGTTCAGTTATGACAATCCCGATCCTGCGCAGCTCAGCGCCGTCAAGCATTCCCATGTCGACTATCCACCGGCAGTGACGCTGGAATACGACGCCAACGGCAGGATGATCAAGGACGATCAGGCGCGAACCCTGGCCTATGACGCATTCGGACGTCTTGAGCAATTGTCCGGCGCAGGCGGATCCGTCATTCGTGGCTACCATTACGACGGATTCGACGATCTGGTTGAACTGTCGCAACCCGGGAAGGTGACTGCGCAGCGTTACTACTACGCAGGCCGGGTCGCCAATGAGGTGAGTGGTGATAATTCATCCAGTGTTGTGCGTCACGGTGGAGCGCTGGTGGGGCAACAGCAGTTCGGTTTGAACGCCGACGCGCAGCTGTTTGGCACCGATCAGCAGCAAAGCGTGCTGGCAACGCTGGGCAAGGAACAGCTCACCGATTGCGCTTACAGCCCTTACGGGCACCGTCCTGCCGAAGGTGGCTTGTTCAGCCTCGCTGGGTTCAACGGCGAGCAGCTGGATCCGGTGACCGGGCTGTATCTGTTGGGCAACGGTTACAGAGCCTATAGCCCGACATTGATGCGATTCCTCGCCCCCGACAGCATGAGTCCTTTCGGTGCGGGCGGGTTGAATGCCTACAGTTATTGCCTGGGCGACCCTGTCAATCGTGTCGACCCTACCGGGCATATCTCCTGGCAATCGATCCTGGGCATCGGGCTCGGTGTTCTCGGGGTTGTTGCCAGCGTGTTGACGATGGGCGCGGCGACGCCATGGGCCACGGCGGCATTGGGGCTGGCGGTGACTTCAGGTCTGGCGGGTATTGCCAGCGACGTGGTCGATGGGCTTGTACCGGGTTCTCAAGCCGGCGAGATATTGGGCTGGATCAGTTTCGGTCTTGGGCTGGCTTCGCTCGGTGCAGGTTTGGCGGCGGGTGCAAAAGCTGCTGTGAATGCTGGCCGGAAAGTGGCTTCAGCCTTTAGCCAAGGGCTCAGTGGTAAAGGGGCAGGCAAAGCGGGGCAACAGTTAAAGAAGGGTGGAAAAGGCGCCAAGGCTGCGGCCAAAAAAGCCAATGCGCCCGTGGAGACAGTGGCGGACGAACCTTGGCAATTGCATAGGGCCAAAAAGGACAATTTCGTGTCTGAAATTAATGAGGAGAGGGCTCATGGTTTCTACACACTCGTGGAAAGCAATAAGTCCGCCCGCCAGGCAGCCGCGGAGTCCGAGATGCTGTACGAGGAGTTCGGACCAGTCGGCGCTGGAAGAAAAGTAACGCATGTTTTTTTTGCGAAGACGAAAGGACGTGGGGAGCGTATTTACCTTCTAGAGGACAGTAAACAGAGGGTTTGCAAAGTTTTGCAGGCGGGCGGCCATTTGTCCGACGGGCAGACCAACACCATGATGAAAACGGCTAAAAGCATTGATACAACGCGCATGCCCGCGGCCTGAGTACTTTGCCTGCCCTTTATGGATTTGAACGTCTGGCGTGCTGTTCCAGTGCCCACTCCACATGTTCCCTGACCAACTCTGACGGATAATCCCGTCGCGCCTTCAACGCCTCCAGCACCGGAATCGTTGAAGGCGCGTTGCCCAGCCCCACCGCCAGATTCCGCAACCAACGCTCGTACCCCGCCCGCCGCAACGGCGAACCTTCAGTGCTGCTCAAGAAATTCTCTTCGTCCCACAAAAACAACTCGGCCAACTCGGCGTTATCGAGGTTGTGCCGTGGTTTGAAATCGCTTTCCCCGGAAGGTTTGGCGAAGCGGTTCCACGGGCAGCAAATCTGACAGTCATCACAGCCGAACACGCGATTGCCGATCAGCGGTCGCAAGTCTTCGGGGATGGCGCTTTTCAGTTCGATGGTCAGGTAGGAAATGCAGCGGCGCGCGTCCAGCACATACGGGCCGACAAAGGCGTTGGTCGGACAGATGTCGAGGCACGCGGTGCAGCGGCCGCAATGTTCTGTGCTGTGCGGCTCATCTACCGGCAACGGTAGATCGACAAACAATTCGCTCAGGAAGAAATAGCTGCCGGCCTTGCGGTTCAGCACCAGGGTGTTTTTGCCGATCCAGCCCAGCCCGGCCTGCTCGGCGATGGCCTTTTCCAGTACCGGGGCGCTGTCGACAAAGGCGCGAAAACCGAACGGGCCGATCTGCGATTGAATCTTGTCGGCCAATTGTTGAACACGTTTACGGATCAATTTGTGGTAATCGCGGCCCAAGGCATAACGCGACACGTAAGCTTTTTCCGGTTGCGCCAGGCGTTTGGCCATTTCGGTGTCGCCCGGGAGGTAATCCATGCGCAGAGAAACCACGCGCAATGTGCCCGGCACCAGTTCTTCCGGGTGCGAGCGTTTACTGCCATGGGCGCCCATGTAATCCATTTCGCCGTGGTAGCCGGCCGCAAGCCAGCGCTGCAGATGCTGCTCATGTTCGGCCAGATCCAGACCGCTGATGCCGACTTGCTGAAAGCCCAGCTCGCGGCCCCAGTCCTTGATCGATTGGGCGAGAGCGGGCAGGTCTGTGGTGATGGCGGACATGAGGCGAGAGAAACCGGAGCTGAGGTGCGTATAATTCTGCCAGACATCGGAGCCCGAAGACGCATGCCGCACACGAAAGATCAATTACCCGACGCGCTGTATGGCGCCGCACAGGTGCGCGAACTCGATGCACGGCTGATTGCCGCCGGTACGCCGGGCCTCGAACTGATGCAGCGTGCGGCCCATGCGACGTGGCGAGCGCTGGTGCGGCAATGGCCGTCGGCGACTGAACTGACGGTACTCGCCGGGCATGGCAACAATGCCGGTGACGGTTATCTGGTCGCAGCGATGGCGCAGCGAGCCGGGTGGCAGGTGCGGGTGTTGGCGGTCGGCGAACCTCAGCGTTTGCAGGGCGATGCCGCGCAGGCCCACGCCGAGGCGTTGGTCGAGGGTGTTGCGGTGCAGGGCTGGCAGGCTGAAAGCGAATTGCGCGGGGTCATTCTCGATGCCTTGCTCGGTACTGGCTTGAGCGGTGAGGTTCGCGAGCCTTACCTCTCGGCGATCCAAGCAATCAATGTCAGCGGTCTGCCGGTGACAGCCGTCGATATCCCTTCTGGATTGTGTGCCGACACCGGTCACGTACTGGGTGTCGCCGTGCAGGCCGAGCTGACGGTGACCTTTATCGGGCTGAAGCTTGGCCTGTTCACCGGCAACGCGGCGGATCACATCGGCCAATTGGTATTTAACGATTTGCAGGCCAGCGCCGACACCTATCGTGACATTCCAGTCATCGCCCGACGGCTCAACGCGGCTAATCTTCCGAGGTTGGCGGCGCGTGCACCGTCTTCGCACAAGGGCCGATTCGGGCATGTGCTGCTGATCGGTGGCGATCACGGTTTTGGCGGGGCAATTTTGCTCAGCACCGAAACGGCCTTGCGCAGCGGCGCGGGCATGGTTTCGCTGGCGACCCGTCCTGAGCATGTCCCGGCGGCGTTGACACGAGTGCCGGAAGCCATGGCGCTCGGCACTTCGTCGGCCAATCAATTGATGGGTTTGCTGGAGAAGGTTTCGACGCTGGTCGTCGGCCCGGGACTCGGGCAAGCCAGCTGGGGGCGTGCGCTGTTGTCGGCGGCCGCCAACGCAGCATGTCCGCAAGTGTGGGACGCCGACGCACTGAACCTGCTGGCGAGCGGTTTCGTTGAGTTGCCCAAGGATTGCGTGATCACCCCGCATCCGGGCGAAGCCGCGCGTTTGCTGGGAATCAGTACCGCAGAAGTGCAAGCGAATCGTCCGGCGGCGGCGCTGGCATTGAGCAAAAAATATACAGCGGTTGTCGTTTTGAAAGGCGCCGGCAGCCTGATCGCGCATCCCGATGGCCGTCTGGCGGTGTGTCACCAGGGCCATCCGGCCATGGCCATCGCCGGCCTCGGCGACGTGCTGGCCGGTTTGACCGGTGCGCTGCTGGCGCAAGGCATGGACGGCTTCGATGCTGCCTGCCTGGCCGTCTGGCTGCACGCCAATGCCGGTCTGCAACAAGGTAAATTCGGCCGTGGGCTGGCGGCCAGTGATCTGATTCCAGCCATTCGTCAGTTGTTGGAGGAGCAAGCACCGTGTCTGAAGTAACCCTGTACCTGGCCGATGAACAGGCCATGAGCGACTTTGGCGCACGGATCGCCCGCGTGACCCAGGGCCACGGGCTGATTTTTCTCGAAGGCAACCTGGGCATGGGTAAAACCACCCTGTCGCGGGGCATCATTCGTGGCTTGGGCCATGTCGGTGCGGTAAAAAGTCCGACCTTCACATTGGTCGAACCCTACGAGATCGGTGACATCCGCGTCTTCCACTTTGACCTGTATCGCCTGGTCGATCCGGAAGAACTGGAGTTTCTCGGCATCCGCGACTACTTCGAAGACGATGCAATGTGTCTGATCGAGTGGCCCGATAAAGGTGCAGGCTTTTTGCCAAAGCCTGACCTGACCATTACCATTAGCCCGCAAGACAGCGGGCGTTCGCTGAAAATTTTATCCCGGGGCTCGCGTGGCGAGGCCTGGTGTGCCGCTTTGGCATTGGAATCCAATTAAATGATGGGGTTAGGTATGCGCTTTCGCGCGTTGGTGGCTGCCGCTGGACTGTTGTTGATGGCAGTAACCGTCAACGCTGTGGCCGATTCGAAGGTCAACAGCGTGCGCTTGTGGCGGGCGCCGGACAACACGCGACTGGTCTTCGACCTGAGCGGCCCGGTGCAGCACAGCGTGTTTACCCTGACCGCTCCGGATCGACTGGTCATCGACATCAACGGCGCCACCCTCGGTGCGCCGCTGAATGTGCAGACTGCGAACACGCCGATCACCGCAATGCGTTCGGCCCAGCGCACGCCGACCGACCTGCGGGTGGTCATCGATCTGAAGAAAGCCGTCACCCCGAAAAGCTTCTCGCTGGCGCCCAACGCACAGTACGGCAACCGCTTGGTGGTCGACCTGTTCGATAACCCGGCCGACGCCGCACCGCCGCCTGCGCCAACGCCGCAGGTCGCGACCGTGCCGGCAGTGCCGGTAACCCCGACCGAACCGGCAATCAAGCTGCCGCCAGCCCCGGCCGGCAAACGCGACATCATTGTCGTGATCGACGCCGGCCACGGTGGCGAAGACCCGGGTGCATCCGGCTCGCGCGGCCAGCGTGAGAAAGACGTGGTACTGCAGATCGCCCGTGAACTGCAGCGTCAGGTCAACGGCATGAAAGGCTTCCGCGCCGAACTGACCCGTACCGGCGACTACTTCATCCCGTTGCGCGGCCGTACCGAAATCGCCCGCAAGAAGGGCGCCGACCTGTTCGTCTCGATTCACGCCGACGCCGCGCCATCCGCCGCAGCCTTCGGTGCGTCGGTGTTTGCCCTGTCTGATCGCGGCGCTACTTCCGAGACCGCGCGTTGGCTGGCCGACAGCGAAAACCGTTCTGACTTGATCGGTGGTGCCGGCAACGTCAGCCTCGACGACAAGGACCGCATGCTCGCGGGCGTATTGCTCGATTTGTCGATGACTGCCTCGCTGACCTCCAGCCTCAACGTCGGCCAGAAAGTCCTGACCAACATCGGCCGCGTCACGCCGCTGCACAAACAGCGTGTGGAACAGGCCGGGTTCATGGTGCTGAAGTCGCCTGACATCCCGTCGATCCTGGTCGAAACCGGCTTCATCTCCAACGCTAACGAAGCGAACAAGCTCTCGGCCTCGAGCCACCAGCAAGCGCTGGCCCGTTCGATCAGCAGCGGCGTGCGTCAATTCTTCCAGCAGAACCCGCCACCGGGCACCTACATCGCCTGGCTGCGTGATTCCGGCAAGATCGCCCAAGGCCCGCGCGACCACCGCGTCGGCCCGGGCGAAACCCTGGCGATGATCGGCGTGCGCTATCAGGTGTCGCCGGCCACGTTGCGCGCGGCCAACAACCTGAAAAGTGATGAGCTCAAAGTCGGTCAGCACTTGACCATTCCAGGCACCGAACTGGCGTCCAAAGAATGAACGAAGTGCTGAACGCGGCTGCCCGCATCGAACTGCTCAGCCCACGGCTGGCGAACCAGATTGCCGCCGGTGAGGTGGTTGAACGCCCGGCCTCGGTGATCAAGGAACTGCTGGAAAACAGCCTCGATTCCGGCGCCAAGCGTATTGATGTCGATGTCGAGCAGGGCGGCGTCAAACTGCTGCGGGTTCGCGACGACGGCAGCGGGATTTCCGCCGATGACTTGCCGCTGGCGCTGGCCCGTCACGCCACCAGCAAGATCCGCAACCTCGAAGACCTTGAACAGGTGATGAGCCTGGGTTTCCGTGGTGAAGCACTGGCGTCGATCAGCTCCGTGGCGCGCCTGACCCTGACCTCGCGTACTCGCGATGCCGATCAGGCCTGGCAGGTGGAAACCGAAGGCCGCGACATGGCGCCGCGGGTGCAACCGGCAGCGCACCCGGTTGGCACCTCGGTGGAAGTTCGCGACCTTTTTTTCAACACCCCGGCGCGACGTAAATTCCTCAAGACCGAAAAGACCGAATTCGATCACCTGCAAGAAGTGATCAAGCGTTTGGCGCTGGCGCGCTTCGATGTGGCGTTTCATTTGCGCCACAACGGCAAGACCATCCTCAGCCTGCACGAGGCCCACGATGATGCGGCCCGCGCCCGGCGTGTGGCGGCGATTTGCGGCTCGGGTTTCCTTGAGCAGGCGCTGCCGATCGAGATCGAGCGCAACGGTTTGCACCTGTGGGGCTGGGTCGGGTTGCCGACCTTCAACCGTAGCCAGGCGGATTTGCAGTATTTCTTTGTGAACGGTCGGGCAGTGCGTGACAAACTGGTCGCGCACGCGGTACGTCAGGCGTATCGCGATGTGTTGTTCAATGGTCGCCACCCGACCTTTGCGCTGTTTTTCGAAGTCGATCCGGCAGCGGTAGACGTCAATGTGCACCCGACCAAACACGAAGTGCGCTTCCGTGACGGGCGCATGGTGCATGACTTCCTTTATGGCACGTTGCACCGCGCGTTGGGTGATGTGCGTCCGGAAGATCAGCTTGCCGGGTCAGTCACCACTGCCATCGTCCGCCCAACCGGGCTGGATGCCGGTGAATTCGGCCCACAGGGTGAAATGCGTCTGGCGGCCAATGCGCTGCTGGAGCAACCGCAGGCGCAGCCGGCGTTCAATACGTCGTCAGGTGCCAGCGCTGGCGGCGCCTATCAGTATCAATACACGCCGCGCCCGCAATCGGCGGTGCCGCCGGCTGCCGAGGCTCAGGCTGCGTATCGCGAGTTTTTTGCGCCGTTGCCTGAGGCTAATGCCAACGCATTGCCGGCCGGCCAGGAAGACATTCCGCCGCTCGGTTATGCGCTGGCGCAGTTGAAAGGTATCTACATTCTTTCCGAAAACGCGCAAGGGCTGGTGCTGGTGGACATGCACGCTGCTCACGAGCGGATCATGTACGAACGCCTGAAAATTGCCATGGCCAGCGAGGGGCTGAGCGGTCAGCCGTTATTGGTGCCGGAATCCCTGGCGGTTAGCCAGCGCGAGGCCGATTGCGCTGAAGAACACGCGGCGTGGTTCCAGCGTCTGGGCTTCGAGTTGCAGCGTCTGGGCCCGGAAACCCTGGCGATTCGTCAGATTCCAGCCTTACTGAAACAGGCTGAGGCCAACCGTTTGGTCGGCGACGTGCTCTCGGATCTGATGGAGTACGGCACCAGTGACCGGATTCAGGCACACCTCAACGAATTGCTCGGCACCATGGCCTGCCACGGCGCGATCCGCGCCAACCGGCGCCTGGCCCTGCCGGAAATGAACGGTCTGCTGCGCGACATGGAAAACACCGAGCGTAGCGGTCAATGCAACCATGGCCGACCGACCTGGACCCAACTGGGCCTGGACGATCTCGACAAACTTTTCTTGCGCGGTCGTTGATGAGCCAGCTCCCTCCAGCGATTTTCCTGATGGGCCCGACCGCTGCGGGCAAGACCGATCTGGCCATCGAGCTGACCAAGGTGCTGCCGTGCGAGTTGATCAGTGTCGATTCGGCACTGGTCTATCGCGGCATGGACATTGGCACCGCCAAGCCTTCGAAAGAACTGCTGGCCGAATATCCGCACCGTTTGATCGATATTCTTGATCCGGCTGAAGCCTATTCGGCTGCGGATTTTCGTCGTGACGCCTTGCAAGCGATGGCAGAAATAACCGCACGCGGAAAAATTCCGCTGCTGGTCGGCGGCACAATGCTCTATTACAAGGCTTTGGTCGAAGGGCTGGCAGACATGCCCGCCGCCGATCCCGAAGTCCGCGCGCAGATCGAAGAAGAGGCTGCACGCCTTGGCTGGCAAGCCTTGCACGATCAATTGGCGATCATCGATCCGGTATCTGCGGCGCGGATTCATCCGAACGATCCGCAGCGCCTGAGTCGTGCGCTGGAAGTTTATCGGGTCAGCGGTCAAAGCATGACCGAGCTGCGTCAGCAACAATCTGCGCAAAGTACTGAAGCAGCCGCTTCGGGACTGCAACAATTGCCCTATACTGTCGCGAACTTGGCCATTGCCCCGGCGAATCGTCAGGTACTGCACGAGCGCATTAAACAAAGATTCACAATTATGTTGGAACAGGGGTTCATCGACGAGGTCGTAGCCCTGCGTAAAAGAAGTGACCTGCATTCGGGGTTGCCGTCTATACGTGCGGTAGGCTACCGCCAAGTCTGGGACTACCTGGATGGCAAGCTGACGTTGGCCGAAATGCAGGAGCGCGGCATCATCGCCACGCGCCAATTGGCCAAACGCCAGTTCACCTGGCTGCGCAGCTGGGAAGATATACACTGGCTGGACAGTCTTGATTGCGACAATCTGCCACGCGCCTTGAAATACCTTGGGACCATCTCCATATTGAGCTGAGTCCTTGCAATTGCCGTCTATCCTTGGGGGTGTGACGGCCAAAGCCATCTGAATTACCTATTTTTTATTATTGAATCCTTAAAGGAGTGCGGCACATGTCAAAAGGGCATTCGCTACAAGACCCTTACTTGAATACTTTACGTAAAGAGAAAGTTGGGGTTTCCATCTATCTGGTCAACGGTATCAAACTGCAAGGCACGATCGAGTCGTTCGACCAGTTCGTGATCCTGCTGAAAAACACCGTGAGCCAAATGGTTTACAAACACGCTATCTCGACAGTAGTGCCGGTTCGTCCAATTCGTCTGCCTAGCGCAACCGAATCCGAAGCAGGTGACGCTGAGCCAGGTAACGCCTGATAGGAGTCTCCTTTGTTCTTTGAGCGCCACGGTGGTGGTGAACGAGTGATCCTCGTTCACTTGGATGGACAGGACCCTGAGGCGCGCGAAGATCCGCAGGAGTTTCAGGAATTGGCTAATTCGGCCGGCGCCGAGACCGTTGCGTTTTTTAACGTACCGCGTCATCGGCCAACCGCCAAATTTCTGATCGGCAGCGGCAAGGTCGAGGAGCTGCGCGACCTGGTCAAGGCTGAAGAAGCCGATCTGGTGATTTTCAATCACATCCTCACGCCCAGTCAGGAACGTAACCTCGAACGTGTTTTCGAGTGTCGCGTGATCGACCGTACGGGTCTGATTCTCGATATTTTTGCCCAGCGCGCCCGCACCCATGAAGGCAAGCTCCAGGTTGAACTGGCTCAGCTTGATCACATGAGTACGCGGCTGGTTCGCGGCTGGACTCACCTTGAGCGTCAGGGTGGCGGTATCGGCATGCGCGGTCCGGGTGAAACCCAGCTGGAAACCGACCGCCGTTTGCTGCGGGTTCGCCTGCGCCAGATCAAGGGCCGGCTGGAGAAAGTGCGCAGCCAGCGCGAGCAATCGCGACGCGGCCGTTCCCGTGCGGATATTCCGACCGTGTCTCTGGTGGGATATACCAACGCCGGTAAATCCACGCTATTCAACAACGTGACGAAATCCGACGTCTACGCGGCCGACCAATTGTTCGCCACGCTGGACCCGACCCTGCGCCGTCTGGAACTGGACGATCTGGGGCCGATTGTTCTGGCGGACACGGTGGGCTTCATTCGACACTTGCCGCACAAGCTGGTCGAGGCATTTCGGTCTACCCTCGAAGAGTCGAGCAATTCCGATCTGCTGTTGCACGTGATCGATGCGGCCGAACCGGATCGCATGTTGCAGATCGAGCAGGTGATGGTGGTGCTGGGCGAGATTGGTGCCCAGGACTTGCCGATCCTCGAGGTCTATAACAAACTCGATTTGCTTGAAGGCGTTGAGCCACAAATCCAGCGCGACGAAAACGGCAAGCCCCAGCGGGTCTGGCTGTCGGCGCGAGATGGCAGTGGTCTGGAATTGCTTGAGCAAGCCATTGCCGAGTTACTTGGCAGTGATTTGTTTATCGGTACCTTGCGCTTGCCGCAACGATTCGCGCGACTGCGTGCGCAGTTTTTCGAACTCGGTGCGGTGCAGAAAGAAGAGCACGACGAAGAAGGCATCAGTTTGCTGGCCGTTCGTTTGCCCCGGGTCGAGCTGAATCGACTGGTAAGCCGCGAAGGATTGCAGCCGATGGAATTCATCGAGCAACACACTTTGCAATAAAAGCCTGACAAAGCGGTTGTGCCGCAACGGCAGGCATTCTGTAGCATTGGTCGGCGCGCCGTGGGTGCGTCTTTGCTTTATCAGATGGAGAGCGCTATGGCTTGGAATGAGCCGGGTGGCAACTCGAATAATCAGGATCCTTGGGGTGGCAAGCGCCGCAATAACGGCGACCGCAAGGGACCACCGGATCTCGACGAGGCCTTCCGAAAGCTGCAGGAAAGCCTGAACGGGTTGTTCGGTGGTGGTAAGAAACGCGGTGGTGACGACGGCGGTGGTTCGGGCAGGAGTGGTGGCGGCTTCGGCGGTCTGCTCGGCATCGGCCTCGTCGTGCTCGCGGCTGTCTGGCTGTACAGCGCGGTCTACGTGGTCGACGAGCAGGAGCAAGCCGTGGTGCTGCGCTTCGGCAAGTACTACGAGACGGTCGGCCCGGGCCTGAACATCTACTTCCCGCCGATCGATAAAAAGTACATGGAAAACGTCACGCGTGAGCGTGCGTACACCAAGCAGGGCCAGATGCTGACCGAAGACGAGAACATCGTCGAAGTGCCGCTGACCGTGCAGTACAAGATCAGCAATCTGCAGGATTTCGTGCTGAACGTTGATCAGCCGGAAATCAGCCTGCAGCACGCGACCGACAGTGCTCTGCGCCACGTGGTGGGTTCGACCGCCATGGACCAGGTGCTGACCGAAGGTCGTGAGTTGATGGCCAGCGAAATCAAGGAGCGTCTGCAACGCTTCCTCGACACTTATCGCACCGGTATCACCGTCACCCAGGTCAACGTACAGAGCGCAGCGGCACCGCGTGAAGTGCAGGAAGCCTTTGACGACGTGATCCGCGCCCGTGAAGACGAGCAGCGTTCGCGCAACCAGGCTGAAACCTACGCCAACGGCGTCGTGCCGGAAGCGCGTGGACAGGCCCAGCGTATCCTTGAGGATGCCAACGGTTACCGTGACGAAACGGTCTCGCGCGCCAAGGGTGAAGCTGATCGCTTTACCAAGCTGGTCGCCGAGTACCGCAAGGCACCTGAGGTTACCCGCCAGCGTCTGTACCTGGACACCATGCAGGAAGTCTTCAGCAATACCAGCAAGGTACTCGTGACCGGCAACAAGAACGGCCAGAGCAACTTGCTTTACCTGCCGTTGGACAAAATGATTCAGAACAGTTCGGGCAGCAATGCACCGGTCACCGGTTCGGCTGCCGCCAGCAACAACACGGACGTCACGCCGCATGTCACTGACCTGCCGCAGTCGCGCACAAGGGAGACCCGCTGATGAGCAATAAATCGCTGATCGCCCTGATCGTTGGCGTTGTTGTGGTACTGGTGGGCTGGAACTGCTTCTACATCGTGGCTCAGACCGAGCGTGCGGTGCTGCTGCAATTCGGTCGCGTGGTTCAGGCCGATGTTCAGCCAGGCCTGCATGTGAAAGTGCCTTACGTTAACCAGGTGCGTAAATTCGACGCGCGTCTGATGACGCTGGATGCACCGACACAGCGCTTCCTGACCCTGGAAAAGAAAGCCGTGATGGTCGATGCCTACGCCAAGTGGCGCGTGAAAGATGCCGAGCGCTTCTACACCGCGACGTCCGGCCTCAAGCAAATCGCCGACGAGCGTCTGTCCCGTCGTCTGGAATCCGGTCTGCGTGACCAGTTCGGCAAGCGCACCCTGCACGAAGTAGTGTCGGGCGAGCGTGATGCGCTGATGGCTGATATCACTGCGTCGCTGAACAAGATGGCGGAAAAAGAGCTGGGTATCGAAGTTGTCGATGTCCGGGTCAAGGCCATCGATCTGCCGAAAGAAGTAAACCGCAGCGTGTTCGAACGTATGAGCACCGAGCGTGAGCGTGAAGCTCGCGAGCACCGCGCCAAGGGTAACGAACTGGCAGAAGGCATTCGTGCCGACGCCGATCGTCAGCGCCGCGTGCTGCTGGCTGAAGCCTATCGTGAATCCGAAGAGATTCGCGGTGACGGCGACGCCCAGGCCGCTGCGATCTACTCCAAGGCCTACGGTCAGGATCAGGAGTTCTACGGTTTCTACCGTAGCCTGCGTGCCTACCGTGAAAGCTTCGCGAACAAATCCGACGTCCTGGTCCTCGACCCAAGCAGCGACTTCTTCCGTTACCTGGAAAAGTCCAAGCCTTGATACGACGTTGACCTGAATCATTCCGCCCGGCGGCTAAAACCTCGGGCGGGGTGATCCTTTGGGAAAACGTGTGTATGATGCGGCAGCCGGGAAATTCCCGGCTTTTTTGCGTCTGCACGTTTGATTGCTGTTTTTTGTTGCAGGCATCGGGTTGAATGGCCCGAGAGTATTTCGAGGAAAGTGATGGGCGAAGCCGGTAACAGGCCTTTCGCCGCGTCGTTCATGCGCGTGCGTTTTGAACGGACCGGTCATTTTCTGCTTCACTCAAGGCTCGCCCGCAGGCTGGCCGCCCGGATCAAAGGGGAATGGCGTAATGGCAACGGTAGACCGCTGGCTGCTGCCAGATGGCATCGAAGAAGTACTGCCACCGGAAGCGGCGCGCATTGAAGTCGCGCGTCGTCAGGTGTTGGATCTGTTCCAGAGCTGGGGTTACGAGTTTGTCGTGACTCCCCATATCGAGTACCTGGAATCCCTGCTGACCGGCGCGGGCCAGGACCTGGATCTGCGTACCTTCAAGGTCATCGACCCGCAATCGGGCCGGCAGATGGGTTTTCGTGCCGACATCACGCCGCAAGTGGCGCGCATCGATGCGCACACCCTGCGTCGCGAAGGCCCGAGCCGTCTGTGCTACGCCGGCAGTGTGCTGCATGCCCAGCCGCGCGCGCTGTCCTCCTCGCGCAGCCCGATCCAGTTGGGCGCCGAGTTGTACGGCGATGCCAGCCCGAGCAGCGATGTCGAAGTGATCAGCCTGATGCTGGCCATGCTGCAACTGGCCGATGTGCCGGATGTGCACATGGACCTCGGTCATGTCGGCATTTACCGTGGTCTGGCGCGTGCTGCCGGTCTGTCCGGTGAAGTCGAGCAACAGTTGTTCGATGCGTTGCAACGCAAGGCCATCGACGAGGTCATTACCTTGACCGAAGGCTTGCCGGCTGACCTTTCCGGCATGCTGCGCGCGCTGGTTGATCTGTGCGGCGGCCGTGAAGTGTTGAGCGCTGCCCGCGAGCGTCTGGCCAATGCGCCGGCGCCGGTTTTGGCGGCACTGGAAGACTTGCTGGCGATCGCCGAACGTCTGTCGGCGCGCTTCCCGGAGCTGCCGCTGTACTTCGATCTGGGCGAGTTGCGTGGCTATCACTACCACACCGGTGTGGTGTTCGCGGTGTTCGTGCCGGGCGTTGGCCAGTCCATCGCTCAGGGCGGTCGCTACGACGACATCGGCGCCGATTTTGGTCGCGCGCGTCCGGCGACTGGCTTTTCCACCGATTTGAAAACCCTGGTGACCCTGGGGCGTGCTGAGATCGAGCTACCGTCTGGCGGTATCTGGATGCCTGACAGTACGGATGCGGCACTCTGGCAGCAGGTTTGCCAGTTGCGCAGTGAGGGTCAGCGTGTCGTTCAGGCGTTGCCTGGACAACCTTTGGCCGCCGCCCGTGAAGCGGACTGCGACCGGCAATTGATTCAGCAGAACGGGCTTTGGCAAGTATCGCCACTGGCTTCTTGAGTTTTCCTGCCGGCCATCGCCGGCACCAAGTTTGCGCGAATGAGGACAAGTGTTATGGGTAAGAATGTCGTAGTCCTGGGCACCCAATGGGGTGATGAGGGCAAAGGCAAGATCGTTGATCTGCTGACCGAACATGCTGCCGCCGTAGTGCGCTACCAAGGTGGCCACAACGCTGGCCACACATTGGTGATCGACGGCGAAAAAACCGTCCTGCACCTGATCCCGTCGGGCGTACTGCGCGAAGGCGTGCAGTGCCTGATCGGCAACGGCGTGGTGGTTGCACCTGACGCCCTGCTGCGCGAGATCACCAAGCTGGAAGAGAAAGGCGTACCGGTGCGCGAGCGTCTGCGTATCAGCCCGTCCTGCCCGCTGATCCTGTCCTTCCACGTGGCGCTGGACCAGGCCCGTGAAAAGGCCCGTGGCGAGCTGAAGATCGGTACCACCGGTCGCGGCATCGGCCCGGCGTACGAAGACAAGGTTGCTCGTCGTGGCCTGCGTGTTGGCGACCTGCTGAACATGCCGCGCTTCGAAGACAAGCTGCGTGAACTGGTGGATTACCACAACTTCATGCTGGTCGGTTACTACAAAGAGCCAGCCATCGAGTTCGAGAAAACCCTGGCCGAGTGCAAGGAATACGCTGAGCTGCTGAAGCCGCTGATGCTCGACGTGACGGCTGAGCTGCACGACCTGCGTCGCGCCGGCAAAGACATCATGTTCGAAGGCGCCCAGGGTTCGTTGCTCGACATCGATCACGGTACCTACCCGTACGTGACCAGCTCCAACACCACCGCTGGCGGCGTTGCGACCGGTTCGGGCGTTGGCCCGATGTTCCTGGATTACATCCTGGGCATCACCAAGGCTTACACCACTCGCGTCGGTTCGGGTCCGTTCCCGACTGAGCTGTTCGACGACGTCGGTGCGCACCTGGCCAAGCAAGGTCACGAGTTCGGCGCGACCACCGGCCGTGCCCGTCGTTGCGGCTGGTTCGACGCCGTTATCCTGCGTCGCGCTATCGACGTGAACAGCATTTCGGGCATCTGCCTGACCAAGCTGGACGTACTCGACGGTCTGGAAACCATCAACATCTGCGTCGGCTACAAAGATGCGCAGGGCAACGCCGTTGCGCCGACCGACGCTGACAGCTACGTAGGCCTGCAGCCTGTGTACGAAGAAGTGCCGGGCTGGACCGAATCGACTGTGGGCGCCAAGACCCTGGAAGAGCTGCCAGCTAACGCTCGTGCCTACATCAAACGCGTTGAAGAGTTGATCGGCGCGCCGATCGACATTATTTCGACGGGCCCGGACCGCAACGAAACCATCGTTCTGCGTCATCCGTTCGCTTGATAAGTCGTTGATGTAAAAACACAAAGGCCCCTTCATCGGGGCCTTTGTCGTTTATGCCTGTTGGACGGCATGACCTTTGCTGTGAATCTGTCTACAAGAGTGCCATCAAATTAATGGCGTCAGAAGTAGAGGGATTCACAGTGTCGGCCGTTCTCTCACTGTTACAAAGCCGTTTGTTGCGGCCCGTGTTCGTTACCCTTGGTATCGCCCTTTTGGTGCAGGTGTTGGTGGCGGTTGCCCTGACGCGGAGCACTGTCACAGCGCTGGAAGCTGATTTGGCGGTGCGCCTCGGCGCCGACAGCCAGAAACTCTCCGGCGAGTTGGAGCAGGCCGGGCGGGAAGTCACCTCAAGCCTCGATGCGTTGTCCGCCAGTACCCGTCAGCGGCTGACTGCCGGACTGTCTTCGCGTCTGAAGGACGAGCAGGCGCAGTTGCGTGCGACGTTGGAGAAGGATCTGAAGGATTCGGCCAATGACATGGCGCAGTTGCTCGCCTCGGTGGCGCCGCGCGCCATGTGGGACAGCGACGTGCCGACCCTGTCCGAATTCGCCCGCCGCGCCCAGCGCAACCCCAACGTGCTGTTCGTGGTCTACGACGACGCCACCGGCCAGCACCTGACCCGTTATCTCAATCGCGAAAATCCGATCAACAAGGCTCTTCTTGAAAAAGGCCAGGGCGAGCGCGCGCTGGATAAAGTGCTGGATGCGGCGAAGAACGATCCGTCGGTTTACTACCTCGAAGCGTCGATCAATCCCAATGGTGTGGAAATCGGCAAGGTGCTGATGGGCGTTTCTACGGCTTCGGTGGAAACCGATCTGGCTGCGCTCGACAAGCGCTTCTCGGCGCTGATCGCCAGCAGTGATCAGTTGGTCGGCGACAGCCTCAAGGGGGCTGCGGCAGACAGCGCCAAGGCCATGCAAACACGTCTGCAGTCGGCCCAGTCCACGGCCACCGAGATGAAAGCCAATACCGCCAATACCGTTCAAGAGGCGGCTGCGACCCTGCGCTGGCGGATCGGCATGGGCCTGGCGCTGGTCGGTTGCGGCGTGCTGCTGTTGCTGGCGGTCGTGCTCGGCCATCGCGTAGTCAATCGTCTGAAGATGCTCAATGCCGCGATGGATGATCTGGCGGCGGGCGAGGGCGACCTGACCAAGCGAGTGCAGATCAACAGCAAGGACGAAATCGGCGACATGGCCTCGGCGGTCAATCGCTTTGTGGATAAGTTGCAGCCGATCGTGCGTGAGGCGGGCGATGTCGCGCAGCGTACTGGCGTCGAGATTGGCGCGATGACCCTGCGCAATGCCGGTGCGGATGCCGCGGCCGGGATGCAGCGTGATGAGGTGGCGGAGAGTCTGCGCGCACTGTCGCAAATGGCCGATGAGGCGCAGTCGGAAAGCCATGCGATGCAAGCGGCGTTGAAGCAGGTTGTGGATATTCGCCAGGCTACGGATGAAAACACTCGCACCTCTGCCAAGGTCGGCAGCTTGATCGAAGCGCTGGCGGGGCAGGTGGATACCGGGGCGAAAGTCATCGAGCGGCTGGCGCAGCAGAGCGAGCAGATTGAAGTCGTGCTGACGGTGATTCACGGGATTGCCGAGCAGACCAACTTGCTCGCATTGAACGCCGCTATCGAAGCGGCGCGTGCCGGTGAGACCGGCCGAGGGTTCGCCGTGGTGGCCGACGAAGTCCGGGCCCTGGCGAGCAAGACACAAAGTTCCACCGGCGACATTCAGGCGCACATCGTCGCGTTGCAGCAGGGCGCGCGGGAGGCGGTCGAGGCGATCGGTCAGGCCGGGCGTCAGGCCAGCGAAGGTTTGCTGGTATTGCGCGATAGCGCGCGGTTGCAGCAATCGGTGCAGACGTCGGTCGAGCAGGTGCACGCGGCGATTGGTCTGGCAACCCAGGCAGCGGCGCATCAAGCGCAAGGTGCGCAGGCGGTGCGCGGGCGGGTCGAGACGATTCATGCGCAGGCCGAAAAAGCGGCGCAGGCGGTGGTGGAGACCACGGCGAGTGGCAAGGTGCTGGACGGTCTGGCGGCGCAGCTGAAGGCGAGCCTTGGGCAGTTCAGGGCTTGAGGTTGTCTGGGCGGGCCTCTTCGCGAGCAGGCTCGCTCCTACATTAGATCGCGTTCCTCTGATGGAACTCGGTCAACATGTGGGAGCGAGCCTGCTCGCGAAAGCGGTATCAGCGGCTCAGATACATCCGAGTCGTCAGTAAATAAACCGGCAATCCCGATACCAAAATCAACAACGCCGCATAAGGCGCCGCCGCCGCAAACTCGACATTCGCGGTGTGCGCCCAGACCTCGGTCGCCAAAGTATTCAGCCCGGTCGGACTCAACAACAACGTCGCCGTCAATTCCTTCATCGCATCCAGAAACACCAGCGCAAACGCCGCGCCCAATGCCGGGAAGATGATCGGCAGCGTCACCCGACAAAACGCCGTGAACGACGAAGCGCCCAATGTGCGCGCGGCCTCTTCCAGCTGCGGCGCAGCCTTGTTCAGCGCCGTACGAATCGGCGCCTGCGCCAGAGGTAGAAACAGCAGCGCATACGCAATCAGCAGCAACCCCGACGTCTGGTACAGCGCCGGCACGTAGTGCAGGGCGAAATACACCAGCGTCAGCGCAATCACCAAACCTGGCAGAGCATGAAGCAAATACGGCAGCCGCTCGGCCCAGATCGCCAGTTGGCCTTTGTAACGCACCACCAGTAAACCGACCGGTACCGCGAGCATCAGACACAGCGCCGCGCCGCCGAGCGACAGCGCCAGCGACGACAGCAACGCCTCGGTGATCGCCGCCACCGGGAACGCCGCCGAGGAACCAACTGCGAGCCAATACGCCAACATGCCCAGCGGAATCCCGCTGCCGACAATCGCCAGCATCAGGCAATACAACTGACCGACTGCCGCCCATGGCCCCAGCCGAACCTGCTCAGCCTGACGCGCTGCGCCTTGCCCGGTGCGTACATGTCGGCCCTTGCCGCGTACACGCAACTCCAGCCACAGCAGCACCAGACACAGCGCCAGCAATACGGCCGACAGCATCGCCGCGTTGGCGTTGCTGAATTCCAGTTCGAACTGTTGATAGATCGCCGTGGTGAAGGTTTGCAGGCCGATGATCGACAGCGCGCCGAATTCCACCAGCATGTGCAAGGCGATCAGCAACGAACCTGCCAGCAGCGAAGGCCAGAGCAGCGGTAGCGTGACGCGAAAAAACACGCCCCAGCGATTCTGCCCGAGGGTGCGCGCCGATTCTTCAAGTGAAGGGTCAAGATTACGTAGCGTCGCCGCGACTGGCAGAAAGATCAGCGGATACTTTGACAGGCTCATCACCAGAATCGCCCCGCCAAGGCCCTCAAACTGTGCGCTCAAGGATACCCAGGTGAAGCTGCTGACAAACGCCGGCACCGCGAACGGCAGGCACAGAATCACGCCCCACAGACGCCGCCCCGGCAAATTGCTGCGTTCCAGCAGCCAGGCCAGCGACAGACCGATCACGCCACACGCAAGGGTTACGCCGACCATCAGCGCCAAGGTGTTGCGCAGCAATCCAAACACATACGGCCGCCACAACAGGTGCAGTGCTTCGGCCCAGCCGGCCTGCCAGGCTTTGAGCCCGACATAGGCCAGCGGCAACAGGCTCAGTACCACCAGTAACAACACCGGCAGCACCAGCCAGATCGAGGGCCGTTTGCGTTTTGGCACGTAACCCCCGCGCATGGCGGGGGCGGATAACGATGCGGCCATCAGTTCAAGCCAACTTCACGTTCCAGTTCCAGCGCTTCTTCAGCATTGCCCAGATCGGCCGGCGTGACGTTCGGTGCTTCCAGCTCGCTGAACGGCTTGAGCCCGCGATCCGATTCCATGCCTTTGTGCAGCGGGTATTCGGCGGTGGTCTGAGTGATCACGCGCTGACCTTCTTCGCTGGCCATGTAGGCGAGGAATTGCTGGGCTTCTTTGGGGTGCTTACTGGATTTCAGTACGGCAGCGCTGGACACGGTGATCAACCCACCAACGTCACCGCCGGTGAAGTAATGCAGTTTGGAGTCAAGCTTGCCTTTCTCGCGCTGCAGGGCGAACCAGTAGTAGTTGTTCACCAGCACGGTGGCGACTTCACCGTTCTCAACGGCTTTCAGGGCGACCATGTTGTTGCTGTAGGTCTTGCCGAAGGCGCGCAGGCCGGTCAGCCATTCTTCGGCGGCGTCGCGACCGTGCATCTTGATGATCGCCACGGCCTGTTCCTGGAACGCGCCGCTGGTGGGGACGAAGCCGACCTTGCCTTGCCATTGTGGATCGGAGAATTCCATCACCGATTTCGGCAGGTCTTTTTCATCGACCAGTTTCGGGTTGTAGGCCACCACGCGAACGCGCGCCGTCACGCCGATCCAGGTGCCGTTACCGGCCACATATTTTTCCGGAAGCACAGCCAAAGTGGCGCCATCGGTCTTGGCCAGCAGACCCAGTTCGCCGAGATTGTTCAGCGGGGGCGACTCTTCGGTGTAGATGACGTCGGCGGGGGAGCGGTCGCCTTCTTCGATGATCTGGCTGGCGAGCTGATTGCTGCTGCCTTTGCGCACGTTGACGTGAATGCCGGTCTTGGCTTCGAAGGCTTTGGCGATCGCGTCGCCGACTTCCTTGTGCTGGCCGTTGTAGAGAGTCAGGGAAACCGCGTCGGCAGCCTGGGTGAGGGGAGTGGCGAGCGCCAGGCCGAGGAGGGTGAAGGTCAAGCCTCGGCGCAGGGTATTTCGAAACGTCATTCGCAGGGTTCCTCACTGTCGCATTGCAAAAACTTGCAACAATGATAAACGATATTGTTTCTCAAGTGCGCCTTGTGGTGGGGCTGGCGTTTTGATAGGCGGGGTGATGATGGATTTCTGGAAGCCAGAAACGCAAAAACCCGCTTTCGCGGGTTTCTGTGAAATCCAGGGTCGTAACCTTGAATTTGAATTGGTGCCCAGAAGAAGACTCGAACTTCCACGACCGTAAGGTCACCAGCACCTGAAGCTGGCGTGTCTACCAATTTCACCATCTGGGCAATCATCGCAAGCGTTGCCGCTGTTGATGTGGCGCACTATACGGAGCACCTTTTGATCTGTAAACCCCTGATTTAATTTTAATAAATCAGTTTTAAGAAAACCCGGGCTTAGAATGCAAAAAACCCGCTTTCGCGGGTTTTGTGTGAGTCTTGAAACTGTTCTAGTCTCAAACTCGAAATTGGTGCCCAGAAGAAGACTCGAACTTCCACGACCGTAAGGTCACCAGCACCT